>JAEKMB010000272.1 GCA_019508105.1 Alphaproteobacteria bacterium | reverse complement strand
ATACGCTTTGGCTCAAGCGCCGCACGCCGCAGAACATCGTGATCGGCGGGCTGTCCGGCGCGCTGCCGCCGGCCATCGGCTGGGCCTCGGTGACCGGCGATCTTTCGCTGGCGCCGCTGCTGCTGGTGGCGATCATCTTCATGTGGACGCCGCCGCATTTCTGGGCGCTGTCGCTATGGCGTTCCGAGGATTATGCCCGCGCCGGCGTGCCGATGCTGCCGGTGGTGAAGGGCAAGGCCCATACCCGCTTCCAGATACTGCTCTACACCCTGGTGCTGGTGCCGCTGGGCGTGACGCCGGCTTTCCTGCATATCGGCGGCGCGCTCTACCTGGCGGCCTCGGCCGGCATCGGCTTGTGGTTCCTGTGGCAGGCCATCGCCACCTATCGCGAGACCAATGAGGTCAAGGAGCCCGCCGCGCACCGCCTGTTCGGCGTGTCGCTGGTCTATCTGACGGCGCTATTCGCCACGCTCATCATCGAGAAGCTGATCGGGATTGCCCCCTTGGCTCTGTGGTCGTGAGGGATGACGATGCAGACCGCGCGCGCCGGAAACGCAATATCGCACTGGGGCTCACGCTCGGCGGTATTGTTATTCTGTTTTACCTGATGTCATTAGTGAAATTTGGCCACTAGAGGTCCGACCATGAGCAGCGATGTAAAGCACGATTACCACCTGGTGGACCCCAGCCCCTGGCCGCTGGTCGGCTCGATCGGCGCCTTCACCATGCTGATCGGCGCGGTGTTCTGGATGAACAAGGATTATGGCGCGTTCGGTATTCTGGCGGGCTCGCGCTGGGTCTGTCTGATCGGCCTTGCGCTGGTGCTTTACACCATGGCCGGCTGGTGGCGCGACGTGATCCGGGAATCGGTGGTGCTGGGCAACCACACGCCTGTGGTGAAGCTGCATCTGCGTTACGGCATGCTGCTGTTCATCGCATCGGAAGTGATGTTCTTCGTCGCCTGGTTCTGGGCCTATTTCAACACCGCCATTTTCCATGCCGATGTCGGGGTGTCGTCCTGGCCGCCGGCCGGGATCATCACCCTGGATCCCTGGCACTTCCCGCTGCTGAACACCCTGATCCTGCTGACCTCCGGCACCACGGTGACCTGGGCGCACCACGCCATCCAGACCGGCGACCGCAAGGGCGCCATCCAGGGGCTGGTGCTGACTGTGCTGCTGGGCCTTTCCTTCACTGGCGTGCAGGCCTGGGAATATGCCCATGCGCCCTTCACCTTCGGCTTCAACAACCTGGCGCTGGCGCCGTTCAATGATGGCGCGCATGCGGTGCTGGCCGCCGGCGCGGGCAACTTCCAGGCGATCTATGGCTCGACTTTCTTCATGGCGACCGGGTTCCACGGCTTCCATGTCATTATCGGCACCATCTTCCTTACAGTCTGCCTGTTCCGCGCCATTGCGGGCCAGTTCACGCCCACCCGCCATTTCGGCTTCGAGGCGGCGGCCTGGTACTGGCACTTCGTGGACGTGGTATGGCTATTCCTCTTCGCCTGCATTTATGTCTGGGGCGAAGGCCCGGTGGTTCAGGGCTGAGCCACGGAAGCGCCCAACACCGCTCGCGCAATTTTCCTCGGCCTCTGTCCGCGATGCGGCCAGGGGCCGTTGTTTGACGGCTATATCGCGCTGAAGAAAGAATGCCCGGCCTGCGCGCTGGATTACGCCATGTTCGATGCCGGTGACGGACCCATGGTGTTCGGGATTCTCATCGTGGGCGCAATCGTCTGCGGCTTGGCGCTGTGGGTGGAGTTCACTTTTCAGCCGCCGCTTTGGGTCCATGCCGCGCTGTGGCTGCCGCTGATCTGCCTGTTGACCGCGATCTTCTTGCGCCTGTCCAAGTCGGCGCTGCTGGTGCTGCAATTCAAGCACAAGGCGGGCGAGGGGCGCCTAAAAGAAGAAGAAAAGCCGTGACTTTTCGTCCCTATCCCGGTCTCACCATCGCCTGCGCCCTGTTGTTCTTATTGCTGTGTGGGTTGGGGACCTGGCAACTCGAACGGCTGCAGTGGAAGCTGGCGCTGATCGCGCGGGTAAGCAGCCATATGGCGCCGCCGCCGCTGCCGCTGAATGCGATCCAGGCGATGACCACGGAGGAGGCGCAGTATCGCCACGTCACTCTTCAGGGCCGCTTCGATCACGCCCATGAAGCCTATGTCTTTACGACCGATGCGGGCGCGCCGGTCTATCATGTGCTGACACCCTTTATCCTGGGCGACAACCGTGTGCTGATGGTGGACCGCGGTGAGGTGCCCAAGGAGAAGCTCGATCCCGCCACGCGCCGATCCGGCAATGTCTCTGGGCCCACGCGAGTGACGGGGGTGTGGCGCGTGCCGGATGCGCCGGGCATCTTCACTCCGCCGCCCGATCCAGCGCACCGCATCTGGTACGCCCGCGACCTTGCCGGCATCGCCGCCGCCGATCACCTGGCCTTGGCTGCGCCTGTGGTGATCGAGGCCGACAGCACGCCCAATCCCGGCGGCTGGCCTCGGGGCGGCCAGACCGTGGTGGCTTTCCGCAACCAGCATCTGTCGTATGCGGTCACCTGGTTCGGACTGGCTTTGTGCCTGCTAGGTGTCTGGTTTGCCTACCATATTTCCAAGGGGCGGATCGCCCTCAAATAGGTGGTTCCGGCCTGAATCCGGCCCTATAACCCGCTGGCGATGCAGTTTATTTCCACCCGGGGGCAGGCGCCCCGCGCCTCCTTTTCCGATGTTCTGCTGGCCGGCCTGGCGCCGGATGGCGGCCTCTATCTGCCCGAAAGCTGGCCGCTGTTCAGCGCCGCCGAAATCGCCGGTTTTGCCGGCAAGTCCTACCAGACGGTGGCGTACGAAATTCTGTCGCGCTTTGCCGGCGAATCCTTCACGGACGCCGAGCTGAAAGCCGATATCCAGGCCGCCTATGCCGGCTTTGAGACCCCCGCCATCGCGCCGCTGCGCCCCATCGCGCCATCTTCGAATGGCGGCCAGTATCTCCTGGAGCTGTTTCACGGGCCGACCTTCGCCTTCAAGGACATTGCCCTGCAGATATTGGGGCGGTTGTTCGCCCGCGCCCTGAACCGGCGCGGCGGCAAGGTCACCATCGTCGCCGCTACCTCCGGCGATACCGGCTCCGCCGCCATCGCAGCGCTGGGCGGCTTGGCCAACATCGAAGTGTTTGTGCTGCATCCACGCGGCCGCGTCAGCGACGTGCAGCGCCGCCAGATGACGACCAGCGGGCACGCCAATGTGCACAACATCGCGCTGGAAGGCAGCTTCGATGACGCCCAGGGCCTGGTGAAGGACCTGTTTGCCCAGACCGAATTTGCGAAAGCGATCGGTCTGACTGCCGTCAACTCCATCAACTTTGCCCGCATCGCGGCACAGGCCGTCTATTACTTCACCGCCACAGCGGCGCTCGGCAAGCCTGCCACTTTCGTGGTGCCCACCGGCAATTTCGGCGACATCTTCGCGGGCGAAGCGGCGATGCGCATGGGCCTGAATGTGGCGCGGCTGGTGATTGCCACCAATGCCAATGACATCATGGCTCGCGCCTTGAATGACGGCGTCTATGCGAGCGGTGTGTCCCACGCCACCTTGAGCCCTTCCATGGACATCCAGGTGGCATCCAACTTCGAGCGCGCCTTGTTCGAAGCCTGTGGCCGCGATGGCGAGTGGGTGGCCGGTGCCATGTCCGACTTCGCCAAGACCCGCAAGCTGGTGCTGCCGGCGCTGGTGCTGCAGGCGTTGCGCGCCCGCTACAGCGCCTATGCCTGCAACGATGACGACACCATCGCCACCATCAAGGCGGTGGCGGCCGAGACCGGCCAGGTGATTGATCCCCATACCGCCGTTGCCATGCATGCCGCCCGCCGCATTCCGGCATCTGCCACCCCCACAGTCATTCTCTCCACCGCCCATGCCGCCAAGTTTCCCGATGCGGTGGCCCGCGCCATCGGGCGCAATCCCGCCATGCCGCAAGGCCTCAAGAAGGTCATGGACCTGCCCGAAAAGCTGGACATTCTGCCCAACGACCTGACTTTGCTTCGTCAGTTCATCTCTTCTAGACTGGCTCTATGACCCTCGAAATATCCAAACTTTCCAATGGCTTGACGGTCGTCAGCGACCCGATGCCCGAGCTCGAAAGCGTGGCCCTGGGTATCTGGGTGAACACCGGCAGCCGCAACGAAGATGCCAGCGAAATGGGCGTCTCCCACATGCTGGAGCATATGGCGTTCAAGGGCACCGCCAGGCGCAGCGCCCGCGCCATCGCTGAGGAGATCGAAGCCGTGGGCGGGGTCCTAAACGCCTATACCAGCCGCGAGCAGACCGCCTTTCATGCCCGTATCCTCAAGGGCGACGTGCCGCTGGCGCTGGACATGATCGCCGATATTCTCACCAACCCCAGCTTCGAGCCGGCGGAATTGGAGCGGGAGCGCCAGGTGGTGCTGCAGGAGTTGGGGCAGGCGCGCGACACGCCGGACGACATCGTGTTTGACCACCTGCAGTCGGCCATCTTCAAGGACCAGCCGCTGGGTTGGCCGATCCTGGGCGAGGAGGCCACGGTCAACGCCTTCCATCGCGACATGCTGAAGTCCTACATGGCCGGGCAGTACCGCCTGGACGGCATGACCCTGATCGCCTCGGGCGCGGTGGAGCATGCCGCCATTATGGCGCTGGCGGAAGACAAGTGCGGCGGCTTGAACAAGGGCCCGGTGCCGCCTTGCGCGCCGGCGCATTATGTCGGCGGCGATTTCCGCCTGGTGGACGATCTGGAACAGGCGCATGTCGCCTACGCCTTTCCGGGTCTGTCCAATGCCGATCCCGATTATTTTGTGGCCCAGATCTATGTCACGGCGCTGGGGGGCGGCACCTCTTCGCGGCTGTTCCAGGAACTGCGCGAGAAGCGCGGTCTTTGCTATTCGGTCTATGCCTTTTCCAACGGCTTCCAGGATTCCGGTTTCTTGGGCATTTATACCGGTACCGGTGAAGCCGAGGCGGGCGAAATCTCCGCCGTCATCGCCGGCGAGATGGACGCCATCGCCGCCAACCTCACCGAGGCCGAGCTGGCCCGCGCCCGGGCGCAACTCAAAGTCTCCCTGCTGATGGGCATGGAGCGGCCGGGCACCCGCGCCGAACAGATCGCCGGACAATTGTTTTCGCTGGGCCGGGTGCAGTCGGCGGCGGAAATCGTGGCCCAGCTTGATGCCATCGATACCGCGGCGGTCAAGCGCTATGCCGCCAAGGTGATGCAGGCGGGCCGGCCGACCATCGCGGCGGTGGGACCGATCGGCAAACTGGAATCCCATTCCGTCTTTGCACGTCGCTTCGGCGCCAACCTGGCAGACGCGGCGGAATAATGGTCAAGGCCGCCTTCGCAAAGACAAGCCCTATCGCCTTTATGCGCGGGCTCACCTTTCCGGGCGGCCAGCAGCCTGTGATCCGCGGCCAAGGCATCTATCTGCGCTATCCCCGCATCGCCGATTATCCGGTATGGAGCAAGCTCCGGGCCGAAAGCCGCGATTTCCTCACGCCCTGGGAGCCAGTCTGGGCCGACGACGAACTGACGCGCGGTGCCTTCCGTCGCCGCATCAAGCGTTACCAGAAGGAGACGCGGCAGGATTCGGCCTATGTCTTCTTTGTGCTGCGCGAAAGCGACGATGCGCTGCTCGGCGGCTGCACCCTGTCCAATGTGCGCCGCGGCGTGACCCAATGCTGCACCCTTGGCTATTGGGTCGGCGAGAAATTCGCCGGCAAGGGCTATATGACCCATGCGGTGAAGGCGCTGGTGC
>JAEKMB010000271.1 GCA_019508105.1 Alphaproteobacteria bacterium | reverse complement strand
GCGCCGCGATTGCAGGTCGTCGAAATCGAGCTTGGCGCCGCGATGCGCATTGGAGGCGACGGTGACGATGCGCGCGCCCGGCTTCAGCTTGCTGAGCAGCAGATTGGTGACGACGAAATAAGCCATGTGGTTGAGGGCGAAGGTCATCTCCAGCCCGTCCACCGTCTCCTGCCTTTTGTTGAACAAGGCGCCGGCATTGTTGATCAGGACATCGATCTGGGGCTCGCGCGCCAGCTCGGCGCCGATGCGCTTCATCTCGGCCAGCCGCGAAAGATCGGCCATGTGGACGTTGTGCTCCGCCTTGGGGCCCGCCTTGCGCAGCGCGGCCAAGGTGTCGTCGGCGCGGGCCTTGTCACGGGCGGTGAAGACGATGCGGGCCCCCTGCTCGGCCAGGCGGACAGCGGCAACTTCGCCAATGCCGGAGGTGGCGCCGGTGATGATGACGGTTTTGCCCTGCATGACTCCATCCATGGTCATCGCCCGGCTTGTCCGGGCGACCCAGTTTCTTATCAAAAAACTGGATGGCCCGCATGAAGCGGGCCATGACGATTGGTGGGGTTGTCCCGGCCTCGCGTCTCGCGCTGCGCGCTCAACGCTGCGGCGTTCGCCGGGGCCGAAGGTCCACTGGACCTTCGGCTATTCCCGGCTCACCCTACGATGTCGAGATCGCGGAAGAAGAACTTGATCTCGTTGGCGGCGGTTTCCGGCGCGTCCGAACCGTGCACCGAATTGGCCTCGATCGATTCGGCGAATTCCTTGCGGATGGTGCCGGCGGCGGCATTGGCCGGGTTGGTCGCGCCCATCACGTCGCGATTCTTCTGGATGGCGCCCTCGCCTTCCAGCACTTGCACCACCACCGGGCCGGAGATCATGAACTGGACCAGATCCTTGAAGAAGGGACGCTCCTTGTGCACGCCGTAAAAGGCTTCGGCCTCGGCCTGGGACAGGCGGATGCGGCGGCTGGCGACCACCCTCAGGCCGGCATCCTCGAACTTGGCGATGATCTTGCCGGTGAGGTTCCGGCGCGTCGCGTCCGGCTTGATGATCGAAAGGGTGCGCTCGACGGCCATGGGGACTCCAAGAAAGTTAAAGCGGCCGGGTTATGCATTGGGATTGAGCCTAGGGCAATGGCCGGCTCGTGGCTAGCGGCCGGAAAAATCGGCCCTTGCTGCCCGGCCATGACATGTTTAAAGGCCCCCCACAAATGCTGGCGATTGACAACATCACGGTGCGGATTGCGGGACGGGAAATCCTGCGCGGGGCCACCGCCAACCTGCCTGCGGGCCGCCGCATCGGGCTGGTGGGGCGCAATGGCGCGGGCAAATCCACCCTGTTCAAGGTGATCCTGGGGCAACTGCACCAGGATGGCGGCGAAATAAGCTGGCCCAATGCCTGGCGGGTGGGCGCGGTGGCGCAGGAAGCCCCCGGCACCGAGACCAGCCTGTTGGACACCGTGCTGGAAGCCGATCCCGAACGCCTGGCGCTGCTGGCGGAAGCCGAGCATGAGAGCGATGGCCACCGGCTCGGCGATATCTATCACCGCCTGGAAGCGATCGACGCCTATACCGCGCCGGCCCGCGCCGCCGAGATTTTGGCGGGGCTGGGCTTTTCGGCGGAAGACCAGCTGCGCCCCTGCCGCGAATTTTCCGGCGGCTGGCGCATGCGCGTGGCCCTGGCCGCCATCCTGTTCTCGGCCCCCGATCTTTTGCTGCTGGACGAGCCCACCAACTATCTGGATCTGGAAGGGGTGTTGTGGCTGGAGAATTTCATCCAGAAATATCGCGGCACCATCCTGATCGTCAGCCATGACCGCGACCTGCTCAACACCGCTTGCGAGTTCATCCTGCATTTGGAGCGCGGCAAGCTGAAGCTTTACACCGGCGGCTATGACACCTTCATGGCCACCCGTGCCGCGGCGCGTGCCAATGACATGGCCTTTGCCAAGAAGCAGGAAGCCGCCCGCGCCCACATGCAGAAATTCGTCGATCGCTTCAAGGCGTCTGCCGCCAAGGCGGCCCAGGCACAGAGCCGCATGAAGATGCTGGCCAAGATGGCCATGGTGGAAGTGCCGCCCGATGAGCATGTCGCGCCCATCCGCATTCCCGAAGCCACGCCGGCCTCGCCGCCCTTGATCACCATGGACCGCGCCAGCGTGGGCTATGAGCCGGGCAAGCCCATCCTCACCGGCATGTCCTTCCGCTTCGATCCGGAAGACCGGGTGGCGCTTCTGGGCAAGAACGGTAACGGCAAATCCACCATGGCCAAGCTCCTGGCCGGCAAGCTCACCGCAATGGGCGGGGAGTTCACCCCGGCGCGCAAGCTGGTGGTCGGCTATTTCGCCCAGCACCAGGCCGAAGAACTGGACACCGCCATCACCCCGATCCTCACCTTGCAGCGCCTGCGCCCCAAGCTGACCCTGGAACAGGTGCGCACCCAATTGGGCGGCTTCGGTTTTTCCCAGGACAAGCAGCAGACTTTGGTGGGCAAGCTGTCGGGCGGCGAGCGGGCGCGGCTGATGCTGGCGCTGGCGACATTGGACAAGCCCAATCTTCTGATCCTGGACGAACCTACCAACCATCTGGACATTGACGCCCGCAACGAACTGCTGACGGCGCTGAATGATTTTGACGGCGCGGTGATCCTGGTCAGCCATGACCGCCGCCTGATCGAAGCCACCGCGGACCGGCTGTTGCTGGTGTCGGACGGGCATGTCACGCCGTTCGAAGGCGATCTCGACGATTACCGCAAATTCCTGCTCAGCGGCGACAACGCCCCGACGCGGCGCGCCCCCGAGGTCAAGGCGCACAAGGATGAGGCCCGCCGCAGCAATGCCGAGAAACGTCACAACCTGAAGCCCCTGAAGGACAAAGTGAAGGCCGCCGAGCACCAGATCGCCGACCTCAGCGCGGAGATCGCCAAGCTGGACAAGGCGCTGTCCGATCCGCTGCTCTTCACCAAAGACCCTGCCAAGGCAGCGTCTGTTTCCAAGAAGCGCGCCGATGCCGCGCGCAAGCTGGAAGTGGCGGAAAAAGCATGGGTAGCGGCCAGTGAAGCGTACGAAAACGCCAATGTGTGACGGGGTTTGCAGCCCCCAGCGGTTGCACTAGTCTGCCGCTCCCATGACCGACGACAGATTTTATCAGCGGGCCGGCCCCTTCACCCTGGCTGACATCGCCGCCCGCATCGGCGCCGAGCCCGAAAAAGGCACGCCGCAGGTGAGCTTGCGCGACGTGGCGGCGCTGGAAAGCGCCGAGCCTGGTGACATCTCGCTGTTCAGCGATGCCAAATATGCCAACGCCTTTGCCGTCACCAAGGCCAGTGTGGTCATCACGTCTGACAAGCTGGCCAAGCTGCCGCATGGCGTCACCTTGCTAGTGGTGCCCAATCCGCGCCTGGCCTTTGCCCAGGTCGGACACATCTTCTATCCGCCTGCCAAGCTGCAGCCGGGCGTGCGCCGTACCGAGCCGGTGCATGGCACAGTCAAAATCGGCAACGGAACCGAGATCGGCCCGGGCGGCGAGATTGGCGCCGGCGCGGTGATCGGCAAGGATTGCTGGATCGGCAACAATGTGGTGATCGGACGCGGCGTGGTGCTGGGCGATGGCTGCCGCATCGGTGCCAACTGCGTCATCAGCCATGCAGTGATCGGCAACAGGGTGGTAATGGGTCCCAACAATTCCATCGGCAATCAGGGTTTTTCCTTCGTGCCCAGTCTGGACGGGCTGCTGCGCGTGCCGCAGCTCGGCCGGGTGGTGATCGAGGACGATGTGGAGTTCGGCTCCAACTGCACCGTGGACCGTGGCGCCATCGGCGACACGCTTATCGAACGCGGCGTGCGCTTCGACAGCCTGATCCATGTCGGCCACAATGTGCAAATTGGCCATCACAGCCTGTTGGTGGCGCAGGTCGGCATCGGCGGCTCCACCACCGTGGGGCCCATGGTGCTGATCGGCGGCCAGGTCGGGATCAGCGATCATCTCACCATCGGCGCCGGCGCCCGGCTGGCGGCGCGCTCTGGTGTCACCCGCGACATCGCGGCGGGCGAGCGGGTGGGCGGCTATCCGGCACGGCCCTTGAAGCGCTGGCACCGCGAGACGGCGCTGCTGGCCAAAATGGCCAAGCCCAAAAAGACGGACGAACAAGAACAAGAATAAGGAGTCCCTATGGCCGCGGCGCAGCTTTCCAGCATCCTGCCGAAGCTGCATCTGCGGCTGATGCCCGTTCTGCTGATGATGTATGTGATGGCCTTCCTGGACCGGGCCAATGTCAGCTTCGCCAAGGCGGGCCTCGCCGCGGATGCCGGGATCGGCAATGCCGCCTTTGCCTTCGGCGCCTCCATCTTCTTTGTCGGCTATGCCCTGCTGGAAGTGCCAAGTAACCTGGCGCTGCACCGTTTCGGCGCGAGAGCCTGGATGGCGCGGATCATGATCACCTGGGGCATCGTCTCCGCGGCCAATGCCTTTGTCACCGGTCCCAACAGTTTTTATGCGGTGCGCTTTCTTCTGGGCATGACCGAAGCCGGCTTCTTTCCCGGCGTGATCTATTACATGACCTACTGGTATCCCACCGCCGCCCGGGCCCGTTCCGTCGGCCTGTTCTATTATGGCGCGCCCCTGGCGCTGACATTCGGCGGCCCGATCTCGGGGCAGCTTGTGGCGCATGAGGCTTTCGGCCTGCATGGCTGGCAGGTGATGTTTCTGATCGAGGGTCTCTTGGCCTCGCTGGGCGGCGTGGCGGTGCTGTTCCTGCTGCACGACCGTCCCGAACAGGCGCCCTGGCTGAATGCGGATGAGAAAATCGTGCTGGGCGCGGCGCTGGCGGAGGATGAAGACGTGCGCGAGCATCCCGGCGTGCTGCGTGCGCTGCGCGACGGCCGGGTGCTGTATCTCGCCCTGGTCTATTTCCTGGTGGAGATGGGCTTTTACGGCCTCACCTTCTATCTGCCGACACAAGTCGCGCGGCTTCTGGGCACCAGCATCGGGCTGGAAGTTGGGCTGGTGACATCCCTGCCCTGGATCTGCGCCCTGATCGCGGTAACCATTGTGCCGTCCTGGTGCGATGCACGCGGCAACGCCCGCGGCATCGGCGCCCTGACCGCAGCCCTGGCCGGCATCGCGCTGGCCGTATCGGCTTTGACGCCGTCGCCCTTGGTGGCATTGATCGCGCTGTGCGTGGCGGCCGCCGGGCTGATCGTCTCGCCGGCCTTGTTCTGGACCCTGCCGACCCGGCTTCTGGGCGGCGCCGCGGCGGCCGGCGGCATTGCCCTGATCAACTCCATCGGCAATCTGGGCGGCTTTGCCGCGCCCAACCTGCGCGCCTGGCTTGAGGAAATCTTCGCCAACAACAGCGCCGGCTTGCTGGGGCTGGGCATGGTCTGCGTGATCGGAGCCTGCTGCTTTGCCTTCGCGCCGCGTCGTTCAGCGCAGGTGTGACTTGGCGATAGCCGCCCATTCGCGCTGGCGCGAACGGTAATAGCTGGGGGCGCCTTTCACCGACTGCAGGATTTCGCTGAACAGCGCCTGGGCGCGGGCCTGCTGCCCTATGCTCTCCAGCAGCAATCCGAAACGGGCGCGCGCCTCCTCGCCGGGATAGCGGGCGACCACTTTTTCATACTGCGCCACCGCTTCGTCATTCTTGCCCTGCAGCGCCAGGGCCCGGGCATAGTCCAGCTCTGCATCGGCATCGAAAGCGGCCGGGTCCACCTGTTTTAATTGCACGAACAGGGCTTCGGCTTCCGGTCCCTGCCCCGCCAGCATCCGGGCGCGGCCCAGCCCCTTCAGCAAGGTGGGATCGCTCCCGCC
>JAEKMB010000270.1 GCA_019508105.1 Alphaproteobacteria bacterium | reverse complement strand
CGGGATCAAGCCGCCCTCGAACAACACATAAAACAGCACCAGATCCAGGGCACAAAACACGCCGATCATCATGGTTTCCAGAACCAGGAAGGCGATCATGTACTCGGCGACCCGGGTCTCGACGGATTCCCAGCTGGCGGCGATGCAGAAAGGCATCAGGCCGGCGGTCAGCACCACGAACAGCATGGAAATGCCGTCAACGCCCATATGATAGGAGATGCCGCCGCCCAGCCAGTTCATCTTCTCGACCAGTTGGAAGCCAGGATTGGCGGGATTAAATCCGGCCCACATCAACAGCGACAGGACAAAGACGAGGACGGTGGTACCCAGCGCGATCCAGCGGGCGCTGTCCGGCTTGGGCAGCAACAGGATGGCCAGCGCGCCCAGCAGCGGAACAAAGGTCACCAAAGAGAGAATGGGAAGGCTCACAGCATCCCTCCCGCGATCCTGAACCAGGTGACCAGCGCCACCACTCCCAGCAGCATCGCCAGGGCATAGTGATAGATGTAGCCGGTCTGCAACCGCACCGCGCCGCGCGCCGCATCCAGCACCCGGGCAGCGATGCCGTCGGGGCCCAGCCCGTCAATCACCGTGCCGTCACCGCGCTTCCACAGGAAGCGGCCGATGCGAAATGCCGGACGCACAAACAGGAAGTCGTAAAGCTCGTCAAAATACCACTTGTTGAACAGGAACAGGTAGAGCAAGCCGCGTCTGGCCGCCATTTTGCGCGGCAGGTCCGGATGCAAGATGTAATAATAGTAGGCGATCAGAAAGCCGATAATGGTGACGGTCAGCGGCGCCAGTTCCACCCACACGGGCAGTTCGCCCTCGCCATGGCCGACAAACACCGAAGCGCGCCAGAATCCCTGCGCGCCTTCACCGATGAAATAATGGAAGAAGGCGGCGCCGGCAAAGGCTGCGCCCAGCGCCAGAATGCCCAGCGGCACCAGCATCACCAGCGGCGATTCATGGACCTCTTCCAGCCTGGGCGCATGATGCGCGTCAGGATCGTCATGCCCACCCATCGGTTCGTCATGGGCATGGTCATCGGAATGTTCCAGATGCTGATGATCCAGACCGCGATAGCGGCCATGAAAGGTCATCAGGAACTGACGCCAGGAATAGAAACTGGTCATGCCGGCCGAAACGATCAGCAAGGTAAAGGCATAGGAGCCGATGCTGCTATGGGCGCCAAAGGTGGAATTGATGATGGCGTCCTTAGAATAAAAGCCGGCCAAGCCGACGCTCAGATAGGGAATACCGACCCCGGTCAGCGCCAGATTGCCGATCAGCATCATTGCCCAGGTGAAGGGAATGGCGCGGGCCAACCCGCCCATCTTCCGCATGTCCTGCTCATGATGCATGGAATGGATCACCGCGCCGGCGCTGAGGAACAGCAGCGCCTTGAAGAAGGCGTGGGTGAAAAGATGGAACATGGCGGCGTTGTAGGCCGAGACGCCGGCGGCGGCGAACATGTAGCCCAGCTGCGAGCAGGTCGAATAGGCGATCACCCGCTTGATGTCGTTCTGGAACAAGCCGACGGAAGCGGCGAAGAAAGCGGTGCTGGCGCCGATGAAGGTAACAAACTGCAGCGCCACGGGCGAAAGCTGGAACATGGGCGAGCAGCGGCAGACCAGGAACACACCCGCCGTCACCATGGTGGCGGCATGAATCAGCGCTGAAACCGGAGTGGGACCTTCCATGGCATCCGGCAGCCAGGTGTGCAGGCCGAGCTGGGCTGACTTGCCCATCGCGCCCACGAACAAGAGCAGGCACAGCGTCGTCAGGATGTCGAGGTTATGGCCGGCAAAGACAAAGCTCTTGCCCACCATGTGCGGGGCGGCGGCAAACACGGCGTCGAAATCCAGGGTGTGGAACACCGCCCAGACCCCGAAGATGCCCAGGGCAAAGCCGAAATCGCCCACGCGGTTGACGATGAAGGCCTTAATGGCGGCGGCATTGGCGGACGGGCGCGTGTACCAGAAACCGATCAGCAGGTAGGACGCCAGGCCCACCCCTTCCCAGCCGAAGAAGAGCTGCAGGAAGTTGTTGGCCGTCACCAGCATCAGCATGGCGAAGGTGAACAGCGACAGATAGGAGAAGAACCGCGGCTGGTGCGGGTCTTCCGCCATGTAGCCGATGGAATAAAGGTGCACCAGCGAGGACACGCCGGTCACCACCACCAACATTACGGCGGTGATGGAATCCACCCGCACCGTCCAATCCACCATAAAGCTGGCGGAATGAATCCAGGGCAGGATGGGGATGATATAATCGTGCCCCTGCAGCGCCACATCATAAAAGGCCACCACCGACAATGCGGCCGAGACGAACAGCAGGCCGGTGGTTACCAGCATGCTGGCACGGTTGCCGATCAGGCGACCAAACAGCCCCGCAATGGCGGAACCGAGGATGGGCAGGAAGACGATCAGAGAATACATCTCAGCCCTTCATCAGATTGACGTCCTCAACCGCGATGGTGCCGCGGTTGCGGAAATAGACGACCAGGATGGCCAGGCCGATGGCGGCCTCGGCCGCGGCCACGGTCAGCACGAACAGCGCGAACACCTGCCCCACCAGATCGCCCAGATAGGTGGAAAAGGCGACGAAGTTGATGTTCACCGCCAGAAGGATCAGCTCCACCGACATCAGGATGATGATGATGTTCTTGCGGTTGAGGAAAATGCCCAGCAGCCCGATGGTGAACAGGATGGCGGCGACCGTGAGATATTGGGTGAGCCCGATGGACATTAGGCGCCCTCCCCGGGCTTGAGATCATGCATGTCCACTGCCATGGCGGCGGTGCGGGCGTTCTGCACACTGATCACCTGCCGGCGCACACCCGGCCTCGATCGTAACGTCAGCACAATGGCGCCGATCATCGCCACCAGCAGCACCAGGCCGGCGATCTGGAAGTAATAGACATAGTCGGTATAGAGGATGCGCCCCAGCGCCTCGGTATTGGTGAGGCCGGTCGGGGTGGCAAGAGCCTTGGCGGCGGCCACCGCGGGCTTCAGCACCCAGACGCTGCCAGCCATCACCAGCTCAGCCACCAGGATCAGCCCGATCAGCACGCCGAAGGGCAGATATTGCAGACTGCCGCGCTTCAATTCGGCGAAGTCGATGTCCAACATCATCACCACAAACAGGAACAGCACGGCGACAGCGCCGACATAGACCACGATCAGGATCATGGCCAGGAACTCCGCTCCCAACAGCACGAACAGCCCGGCCGCGTTGAAGAAGCTCAGGATCAGGAACAGCACGGAGTGCACGGGATTGCGCGCGGCAATCACCATGACCGCGGAGGCGATCAGGATGACCGAGAAGAAGTAAAAGGCTATCGCTTCAAACATGTATTTCCCTGCGCCCTATCTATAAGGCGCGTCCAATTCCAGATTGCGGGCAATTTCCCGTTCCCAGCGGTCGCCATTGGCGAGCAGCCGGGCCTTGTCGTAATAGAGTTCTTCGCGCGTCTCAGTGGAGAATTCGAAGTTCGGCCCCTCCACGATCGCGTCCACCGGGCAGGCTTCCTGGCAAAAGCCGCAATAAATGCACTTCACCATGTCGATGTCATAGCGGGTGGTACGGCGCGAACCGTCATCGCGCGGCTCGGCCTCGATGGTGATGGCTTGGGCCGGGCAAATGGCTTCGCACAGCTTGCAGGCGATGCAGCGTTCCTCGCCATTGGCGTAGCGGCGCAAGGCATGCTCGCCGCGGAAACGGGGCGACAGCGGACCCTTCTCGAAGGGATAGTTCAAGGTCGCCTTGGGCGCGAAGAAATAGCGCATCGAAAGGGCAAAGCTCTTGATGAACTCCCAGAAGAAAATCTGACGCGCGGTACGATCGAAGCTCATGGCAACTCCTAGAGGTGCGGGCGGACGAACAGGACCCAACCCGCCGTCAGCACCACCCACAATAGCGAGGTGGGCAGGAACACTTTCCAGCCCAGCCGCATCAACTGGTCATAGCGGTAGCGCGGCACCATCGCCTTCACCATCGCCATCATGAAAAACAGAAAGGCCAGCTTGAGTAGGAACCAGAAAATGCCCAGCACGGGAATGTTCAGCGGCCAGATATTGATGGGCGACAGCCAGCCGCCCAGGAACAAGATGCTCATCAGCCCGCACAGCATGATGACGTTCATATATTCGGCCAGGAAGAACAGCAGGAAAGGTCCGGAGGAATATTCCACAAAAAAGCCCGCCACCAGTTCGCTTTCCGCTTCCAGCAGATCGAAGGGCGGACGCTGGGTCTCCGCCAGCGAGGAAACGAAGAAAATCACCAGCATCGGAAACAGGATGGAGAATATGTTCCAATGCAGCAGCGCGAAGACGCCGCTGCTTTGCTGGGCCTGCACGATGTGGGAGATGTTCAGCGAGCCCGCGAACAACAGCACCGTGATCATCACAAAGCCGATGGAGACTTCGTAAGACACCATTTGGGCGGCGGCGCGCAGAGCCGACAGAAAGGCGTATTTGGAGTTGGAGGCCCAGCCCGCCATCACCGTGCCGTAAACGCCCAGCGACGATACCGCGAACAGATACAGGACGCCGACATTGATGTCGGCGATCACCCAGCCCTTGTTGAAGGGGATCACCGCCCAGGCAATGAAGGCGACCATCACGCTGACCAGCGGGGCCAGGAAGAAGATCACCTTGTTGGCGCCGGCGGGGATGATCACTTCCTTGAACAGGAACTTCATCGCATCCGCGATGGTCTGCAGCAGGCCGAAGGGCCCCACCACATTGGGCCCGCGGCGCATCTGCACCGCCGCCCAGATCTTGCGGTCGGCCAGGATCACGGCGGCGACTGACAGCATCAGCACCAGGCAGATGACGGTGATGAACACCGACTGGCTGATGAACCAGGCCCAACCATAAGGCAGTCCATGATTTTGCAGGAAGGGGACCAGCGCCATGGCTATTCCGCCGCCATCTCGGTTGCGCCATGCACCAGTTCCTGGCTGCACCGGGCCATGGTCTCGCTGGCGCGCGCGATCGGATTGGTGAGATAATAATCCTCAATCGCCGCCGTCACCGGCGCAGTGTCCAGCGGTCCGCTCTCGCCAATGCCGCCCCAGGTGGCCGCCGCCGTGTCGGCATGCATCGGCGCGGCGTTCAGGGCGGCGAAATGGGTGGCGTGTTTTTCAATCGCCGCCACCAGTTGGGCGCGATTGTCGTAAGGCAGCTTGGCGCCCAGCACCTCGGACAGAGCGCGCAGGATGGCCCAGTCCTCCTTGGCCTCGCCCGGCGGGAAGGTGGCGCGGCGGCCGCGCTGCACCCGGCCTTCAAAATTCACATAAAGCCCGTCTTTCTCGGTATAGGCGGCGCCCGGCAGGATCACATCGGCATGATGGGCACCCGCATCGCCATGGCTGCCCTGATAGACCACGAAAGCGCGGCCCAGATGCGCCACGTCAATCTCGTCGGCGCCCAAGAGATAGATAAAGTCGATCTCGCCCTTCTGGGCGCCGTCCACCATGGCGGCCACATCGCGGCCCCCTGCCCCCGGCAGGAAGCCCAGGTCCAGCGCCGCCACGCGGCTGGCCGCGGTGTGCAGGATGTTGAAACCGTTCCAGCCGCCTTCGGCATGGTTGCCGGCCGGGCCGATCATGCCGGTGTCCGAGGCAATCCTGGCGGCCAGCTTAAGGATAGCCGCGCCGTCCTTGCGGGTCAGCGCACCGGAGCCCAGCACGATCATCGGCCGCTTGGCATCGGTGAGCACTTTGGCGAAATCGTGATGACCGCCGGCGATCTGTTCCAGCACCGAAATATCGGTGCCCAATTGCTGCGCCGGAT
>JAEKMB010000269.1 GCA_019508105.1 Alphaproteobacteria bacterium | reverse complement strand
TGCCAGCCCGCGCTATACCGGCCGTCCCGAATATGCCTCCACCGCCGCTGGCCTGATGAAGCAGCATCTGGCCGAGCTGGCCGCCTTCCTCAATGACGCACTGTCTCTCTAACAGTCTCAAGGTTCAAAAATGACCGTCGAAATCAAAGTGCCCGTCATGGGCGAGTCCGTCACCGAAGCCACCATTTCGAAATGGTTCAAGAAGGAAGGCGATGCGGTAAAGCGGGACGAGCCGCTGCTGGAACTGGAAACCGACAAGGTGACGGTGGAAGTGCCCTCGCCGGTGGACGGCGCCATCGAATCCATCACCGCCCAGGCCGGCAGCACCGTTTCGGTGGGAGCCTTGCTGGGCGCCATTGCCGAGGGCAAGTCTGGTGCCGCGCCGGCGCCTAAGGCTGCCGCGCCCGCTTCTTCTGCTGCAAAAGAGGCCGAAGCTCCCAAGCCGGCGGCTCCGGCTGCTGCAAAGGCCGATGCGCCGGCCATGCCGTCGGCCAAGCGCATTGCCGAGGAATCCGGTATCGCCGTATCCTCCGTTGCCGGCACCGGCAAGGATGGCCGCGTCACCAAGGGCGATATGCTGGGTGCGCTGGCGGCACGCGCTTCTGCCCCCGCCCCCGCCGCTGCGGCGCCCGTCTCCATTTCTTCGGGGCCCCGCCACAATGAGGCGCGCGAGGAACGGGTGCCCATGACCCGGTTGCGCAAAACCATTGCGCTGCGTCTGAAGGAATCCCAGAACACCGCCGCCCAGCTCACCACCTTCAACGAAGTGGACATGACGGCGGTGATGGGCTTGCGCGCCACCTACAAGGACAGCTTCGAGAAGAAGCATGGCGTGAAGATGGGCTTTATGGGCTTCTTCACCAAGGCGGTGGTCGCGGCGCTGAAGGAGCTGCCCAACGTCAATGCCGAGATCGAAGGCGACAATATCGTTTACAAGAATTATTACGACATCGGCATCGCGGTCTCGACCGAGCGCGGCCTGGTGGTGCCGGTGGTGCGGGATGCCGATCATCTGTCGCTGGCGGGGATCGAGAAGGCCATTGCCGATTTTGGCCTGCGGGCGCGTGACAACAAGCTGAAGCTGGAAGAGCTGCAGGGCGGCACTTTTTCCATCACCAATGGCGGGGTGTTCGGCTCGCTGATGTCGACCCCGATCCTGAATTCGCCCCAGTCCGGCATCCTGGGGATGCACAAGATCCAGCCCCGGCCCATGGCGATCGGCGACAAGATCGAGATCCGCCCCATGATGTATCTGGCCCTGTCCTATGATCACCGCATCGTGGATGGCCGCGAGGCGGTGACTTTCCTGGTCAAGGTGAAGGATGCCCTGGAGGATCCCCAGCGGCTGCTGTTGGAAGTCTGAAAAAAGGCGCCCTTGGGCGCCTTTTTTATTTCACGGGCCGTGTCGGGCCGGGGCGGCTAGCATCGTCCTCAGCAGGAACCCGATGGAGACATGCCATGGCCTATGTTGACGGTTTCGTGATCCCGGTGCCGGCGGACAAGCTGGACGAATACAAAAAACTGGCGGCCTTGTGCGCCCAGGTCTGGAAGGAACATGGCGCGCTGACCTCGGTGGAATGTATCGGGGAGGATGTGCCCTATGGCACCTTGACCTCGTTTCCGCGCGCCGTGCAGGCCAAGGAAGGCGAGATCGTCGTGTTTTCCTGGATCGTCTATGAATCCCGCGCCAGCCGCGATGCGGTGATGGAGAAGGTCATGGCCGATGCGCGCATGAAGGCGATGACGGAAAATTCGCCCTTCGATGGCAAGCGGATGATCTTCGGGGGATTTGAGCCTTTTCTAGGCCTCTGACAGTAGCGAGGGATTTTGCGACCTGAGAAGAAGCCCGCGCGGAGCGTGCTTAACGCACGTGAGCACGGGCGACGTACTCAGGGCGCAAAAGACCCGCGCTAGGCAACGCGCTTGTCGAGCTGTTCCAGCTTGGCCAGTTCGACATGCGCGCGCAATTCGATCTGGTCCAGCACGTCCTGCAGCTTGGGATCGGCAAAACTCTCGTGCCGGCGGGTGACGGCGGCGGCCAGCTTGTTCAATGTGGCGCGCGGAATCTCGCCGGCCAGCAGGCCGTCGCGCACCGAATCCAGCAGGTCCAGCAGCTGCTCGCCATGGGCGGCAGCCTTGCTTTTTCCTTGGGTGGAATCGTCCATGGCCTGCAGCATCAGGATGGAGTCCAGCGCCGCGATGGGTCCGGGGCCGGCCACGATCTGGCCATGGCTCTCCGGCAGTTCGGACACGGCAAAGCCCGTGCTGGGAGCGCTTGGCGCCGCCTTGCGCTTGATGGCCGACGTCTCGACGCGGCCCGGGCCTTTGATTTCCATGGGATCTGTCCCACTGCGACACACCAGCATCCCTCATCATGGTTAAGGAAGGGTTGCCAGCTGTCGCCTAAGGCACTCGCGGCATCATCAAGCCCGGTGATAGGGATGCCCGGCCAGGATGGTGAGGGCGCGATAAACCTGTTCGGTCAGGAGGGCGCGCGCCAGCAGATGCGGCCAGGTCTGGGGCCCGAACGCCAGGCTGCGCCCCGCCTTCTTGCCCGGCAGGGGTGACAGGCCGTCCGGCCCGCCGATCACAAAGGCGAGGTCCTTGGTGCCGACGTCGCGCAGTGAGCCCAGCATCTCGGCGAAATCCTCCGACGTCATGCCCTTGCCCCGCGCGTCCAGCAGCACGATATGGGCACCGTCCGGCAGCCGCGCCGACAAGCGTTCGGCTTCGTCCTTCATGCGCGCCGCCACATCACGATGCTTGGAAACCGGCAATTCCTCCAGCGCCACGGCGGAGAAACCCATATTGCGTCCCATCTTGCGGGCGCGGTCGCAGAAATCCTCGCACAGCATCCCTTCCGGGGTGCCGCGCATATGGCCGATGGCGTAGATCCAAAGTCTCACTTACGCGCGCCGACCGACCACATGCCTTCCAGGTCGTAATAGTCGCGCACTTCGGGGCGGAAGAGGTGCACGATCACATCGCCCGCATCCACCAGTACCCAGTCGCCCTGGCCCTGGCCGCTGATCGGACGGGTGCCATAGCCGCCCTCTTTCAGCTTGCGCGCCAGGTGATCCGCCATGGCGCCGACATGGCGCGAGGATCGGCCCGAGGCGATCACCGCGGCGTCGCACAGCGCCGAGCGGCCTTCCAGGTTGATGGTGACGATATTCTCCGCCTTGTCATCGTCCAGCGATACCAGGATGCGGCGCAAGAGATCGCTTTGCGGCGCCGGCGCGGCCGGAGCAGCCGCGGGTTTTTTGGGCGCGGCTTTTTTGGCTGCAGACTTCTTGACGGGCTTTTTGACCGGTTTTTTCGCGGATTTTTTCGCCGGTGCCTTCTTTACGGCTTTGGTTTTTTGCGCTTTCGCCGCCGGCTTTTTGGCGGCGGTTTTCTTGGTCTTCTTCTTGGCAGCTTTCAGGGGAAAAGTCCTTTGCGGTCAGGGCGTGAGGTTTAGCATGGCCTCGGCGGCGGCACCAAGAGCCCGGGAACGAAGCTCGGTCGAGCTTTCCAGGGACCGTGGTCCATCCAGCGCCAGCAAGGATGGCGCCGGACTCGGCCGCCGGGCCAAGCCCAGCCGCCGCGCCAGGGGAGCATGCAGGGAGGCCAGCACGGAACCTGGACGACGCACCACCACAATGGGCAGCGCCGCGGCGATGTTCTGCCAGCGCCGCCAGCGGGAGAATTGTTCCAGATTGTCGCTGCCCATCAGCCAGGTGAAAGCGACATGCGGAAAGCGCCGCTTCAGCGCCATGACGCTATCAATGGTGTAACGGGTTCCCAGACGCTGCTCGATCCCGGTGACGATGATGCGTTTGTCTCGCGCCAGAAGCCGGGCCCGCTTGAGGCGCACCGCCAGCGCATCCGGCGCGGGCTTCAGGGGATTGCCCGGCGACACCAGCCACCAGACATAATCCAGCTTCAGCGCCTTCTTCGCGATCTCGCTGACATAAAGATGGCCGCCATGCGCCGGATCGAAGGAGCCGCCCAGCAGGCCGATGCGCAGCCCGTCACTGACGGGACCGGGAGGTCTAACCCAAGTCAAGGCCTGGTTTGGCCATTGCCGCGCACCACATATTTGAAGGTGGTGAGCTGCTCGGCGCCGACCGGCCCGCGGGCATGCATCTTGCCCGTGCCGATGCCGATTTCCGCGCCCATGCCGAATTCCGCGCCGTCGGCGAACTGGGTCGAGGCGTTCCACAGTACGATGGCACTGTCGACGCTGTTCATGAAAGCTTCGGCGGCTGCCGCGTCTTCCGTCACGATGGAGTCGGTATGATGAGAGCCGTAATGTTCGATATGTTGGATCGCCTGTTCCAGCCCGTCCACCACCCGCACGGCGATGATGGCGTCCAGATATTCGGTTTTCCAGTCTTCTTCAGTGGCGGGCTTGGCGGTGGGATAGATGCCGCGCACCGCTTCGTCGCCGCGAATTTCGCAGCCTGCCTTGGCCAAATCTTCCAGGATCGGCAGGCCATGGGATGCCAGCACGGCACGGTCCAGCAAGAGAGTTTCGGCGGCGCCGCAGATGGAAGTCCGCCGCATCTTGGCGTTCAGCGTGATATTGCGCGCCTTGGCCTGATCGGCCTTGGCATGGACATAGACATGGCAAAGCCCTTCCAAATGCGCCAGCACCGGCACCCGCGCCTCGTTGATGACGCGGCCGGTGAGACCCTTGCCGCCGCGCGGCACGATCAGGTCCACCGTGCCGCCCAGCCCTTCCAGCATCAGGCCGACAGCGGCGCGGTCGGTGGATTTCACCACCTGGATCGCGGTTTCCGGCAAACCCGCCGCCTTCAGCCCTTCGGCCATGGCCGCCCGGATGGCCAGCGAGGAACGAATGGAATCGGAGCCGCCGCGCAGGATGGCGACATTGCCGGATTTCAGCGTCAGGGCGCCGGCATCCGCCGTCACATTGGGGCGCGATTCATAGATGATGCCGATCACGCCAATCGGGGTGGCGATACGAGCGATGTCCAGTCCGTTGGGCCGCGACCAGCGCGCCAGTTCGCGTCCCACCGGATCGGGCAGGCCTGCAACGGTTTCGACCCCCACCGCCATGGCTTCGATGCGCCCCTGGTTCAGCATCAGCCGGTCTACCATGGGCGCGGGCATGCCGGCGGCCTTCGCCGCTGCGATGTCGCCCTGGTTGGCGGCCAGAATCTCGGCGGCGCGGGCGCGGATGGCGGCGGCCGCCACGGTCAGCGCCTGGGTCTTGGCATCGCTGCCGGCCTCGCGCATGGCGCGTGCCGCATCACGCGCGGCGGCGCCAATCGCCATCATCTCGGCTGCCAGCGCGTCGCTGGAATTATGAACCGTCATGTCCATTTCCCGTCAGGACCAGATCATCGCGATGGATCATTTCGTCCCGCCCACGATAGCCCAGAATGGCCTCGATTTCGACCGTGCGTTTGCCGGCGATCCGCTCTGCATCGGACGCATTATAGGCTGCCAGGCCGCGGGCCACCTCGCGGCCGTCGCGGGTTTTGACCACCACCGCATCGCCGCGCTCAAAACGGCCGTCGATCTGGCGGATGCCCGCGGGCAGCAGGCTCCTGCCGTCTTTCAGGGCGCGCACCGCGCCTTCGTCGATCACCAGCGCGCCTTCGGGACGCAGCACCCCGGCGATCCAGCGTTTCCTGGCCGCGTGTGGCGCGCGCCGGCCGGGATCGCCGACAGCGGATTGAGACTTTCGCCCTTGGCCAGGATCACATCACAGCCCGCACCCATCGCGATCTTGGCGGCGATCAGCTTGGAGGTCATGCCGCCGCGCCCCAGGCCGGAGGTGGAGCCGCCCGCCATGGCCTCGATCTCAGGGGTGATCGCGGCCACTTCGGGAATGTGTTTGGCGGCGGCGTGCCTGCCGGGATCGGCGGTGTAAAGCCCGTCCACGTCCGACAGCAGCACCAGGCGGTCGGCGCCGATCATGGAGGCGACGCGCGCGCCCAGGCGGTCATTGTCGCCGAACTTGATCTCGGCGGTGGCCACCGTGTCATTCTCGTTGATCACCGGCACCGCGCCCAGGCCCACCAAGGTGCCCAAAGTGGCACGGGCATTGAGATAGCGGCGCCGCTCCTCGGTGTCGCCGAAGGTCAGCAGCACCTGGGCCGCGACGATGTTCCGGCTGGCCAGCATGTCGGCATAGGCTTCCGCCAGCCGCACCTGCCCCGCCGCCGCGGCGGCCTGGCTTTCTTCCAGCCGCAATTCGCCGGCGGGCAGCTTGAGCAGCCGCCGGCCCAGCGCAATGGAGCCGGAGGAAACCAGCACCACCGCCACGCCCTGCTTCTTCAGCGCGGCGACATCGTCGCACAGTGAGGCCAGCCATTCGCGGCGCAACTCGCCGCGTGTGTTGTCCACCAGCAGGGCGGATCCGACCTTCACCACGACCAGTTTGGCGCTCGAGAAAATATCGCTCATCGCCGGCCCGACTTCCGCGCGCGCTTGGCGGTCCTGCTTAGCACCCTGGGCTTGGCCTTGGCCTTGCCGATCGACTTGGGTTTGGACTTCGCAACTTTCGTCTTGGGCCTGATCTCGGCCTCGGCGATCCTGGCCTTGGCGGCTTTCGCCTTGGCGAGACGCAGGCCTGCCTTGGCGCCGGTCTTTTCGGGCTTGGGCACTTTGAGCTTTGCAGGCGCAGATTTGTTGGGTTCTTCCGTCAGCCGCGCCTTGGCCACCACCGGAGCCTTGAAGTTCACCGTCTGACGCTCATGGCGGGTGCGGGGCGTGGCCACAGGGCGGGCATAATGGCGTTCCTCCGCCTGGCGGATGCGGCGCTGGTTGATCTCATGCGCCATGGCGCGCAGCACGGTGTTGATGCCTGTGCCGCTGACGCCGGAAATCACATGCACCTTGTGGCCGCAGGCTTTTTCCAAGGCCGCATGCTTCTTCGCCAGGTCCTTTTCGGCAATGGCGTCCACCTTGTTCAGCGCCACGATCTCCGGCTTTTGGGCCAGCCCCTGGCCATAGGCTTCCAGCTCGGCGCGGATGGTCTTGTAGGTCTTGGCCACCGCATCGCCGGTGCCGTCGATCAAATGCAGGATGGAAGCGCAGCGTTCGGCATGGCCCAGGAAACGGTCACCCAGCCCCACACCTTCATGGGCACCTTCGATCAATCCCGGCAAGTCGGCCAGCACGAAATCGGTTTCGTCGATCTTCACCACGCCGAGCTGCGGCTCCAGGGTCGTAAAGGGGTAATCCGCGATCTTGGGCCGTGCCGCCGAGACGCGGGACAGGAAGGTGGACTTGCCGGCATTGGGCATGCCGATCAGACCGGCATCGGCAATCAGCTTCAGCTTGAGGATGAAGATGCGTTCCTCTGCCGGCTGGCCGGGCAGCGCGAATTCCGGCGCCTGGTTGGTGGCGCTTTTGAAATGATAATTGCCAAAGCCGCCATTGCCGCCCTTGAGCAGGCGGTAGCGCATGCCCGGCGTGGCCATGTCCACGATCAGGGTCTCGCCGTCTTCCTCATAGATTTCGGTTCCGACCGGCACCTTCATGACAGCATCGTCGCCATTGGCACCGGTCATCACCTTGCCCTTGCCACCCTCGCCGCTTTTGGCCTTCACATGCTGCTGGAAGCGGTAGTCGATCAGGGTATTGAGATTCTCCACCGCTTCCGCGATCACATCGCCGCCGCGCCCACCATCACCGCCGTAGGGCCCGCCATATTCAATGAATTTCTCGCGCCGAAAGGCGATGCAGCCGTTACCGCCGGCACCGGACTGGGCATACACCTTTGCGACGTCAAGAAAGCGCATCAAATCCTCTTAAGCGGCCTGTTTTCGCAGGAAATCGGCCCGCGTCAACAGCATGTCATGGCACAGCACCGCCATGCCCCTGGCCCGGCAATCCCGCATATGGGAGCCATTGTGACGGGCGCCCAGCTTGGCCAGGACATGCCCCGATGCCGGGTTGTCGTAGAACCAGCCGGCATGGACCGTCTCCAGCCCCAGCGCCTCGAAGGCATACAGCACCAGCCGGTGCGCCGCTTCCGTGGCATAGCCATGGCCCCAGAAAGGCTTGCCCAGCCAATAGCCGAACTCGTAATCGTCTCCGGCCTGCAGGCTCGTTAGTCCCATGAACAGACCGTCCGTCTTGCGCGCGATCACGAAACGGTTGGGCTCGCCGGCCGCCACAAAGGCCTCGGCATCGTCCTCGCTGTAAGGATGCGGCGCGCGGCTGGTCATGCGCGCCACGTCATAATCGCCCAACCAGGCCGTGATGCTGGCTATGTCTGAAGGCAGAGGCGCCCGCAGGATCAGTCTGTTTGTCTCCAGGATGCACATGTCATTCCCCGCTCGTTCCTTTCGATGCGAGGAATAAAAAAGGGAGATGGCGGACCATCTCCCTCGCACATAACGGGCCGCCAATTTCTTGGCGGCCTATGTCTTCAGCCGCCTATTCTGCCGCAATCTTCATCGCCGGATTCGTGCCGATGATTACGGACACGAAAGTACGGCGCTTGTAGCCGGTCTTGAACGAGACCTGACCGTCGCGAAGGGCAAACAGGGTATGGTCCTTGCCCATGCCGACGCCTTCGCCCGCATAGAATTTGGTGCCGCGCTGACGCACGATCACGTTGCCGCCGGCGACCTTCTCGCCGCCGAACAGCTTGACGCCCAGCATCTTGGGGTTGGAGTCGCGACCGTTGCGCGAAGAACCGCCTGCCTTTTTGTGTGCCATACGACTAGTCCTTTAACCGGCAG
>JAEKMB010000268.1 GCA_019508105.1 Alphaproteobacteria bacterium | reverse complement strand
TGCCAGGATCTGGCGCTTCAGCACGGTGGGGGTGAAGAAGGCGACCTGCTTTTCGGTGGCCGAGATGTAATACCAGCTGTCATTGCCGAAGGTGGCGGTGGTGGAGGCATAGCCCAGTCGCGACTGCACGCTGGTCTTGGTGTCCGCGCCGGTCTTGATCGCGTTCTCGTTGGCGGGGTCGGCCAGATAGCCGCGCTGGCTGATCACCGGGGCGCAGGCGACCAAGAGGGCGATGGCAACAAGCGGAATGACGGCAAATTTCATGTCTTGGACTTTCGGCGGCGCTGATGTGCTAACGTCCGGGGGGCGGGGTTGCAAGGCCGACCGCCAAACAGGACCGTTTAGATGCTGAATTTGCTCAAGAAATCGGCCGCGCGCAAGCAGGAAGCGCGCCGCCTGTATGACGGACTTGTAAGCCGCAGCCGGGAACCGGTGTTTTTCGAAGGGTTCGGCGTGGCTGACAGCATCGATGGCCGCTTCGACCTTTTGGTGTTCCACGCCTGGATGGCGCTGGCGGAACTCAAGGGCGCAGAGCCCGCGCAAAGCCTGACCGACACGATCTTCACCGGTTTCGAGGAGGCGATGCGCGAGCAGGGGGTGGGCGACATGGGGCTGGGCCACAAGCTCAAGGCCATGGCCAACGCTTTTTATGGCCGCATCGCCGTCTATGACGCCGCCAAGACTGAAGAGGATCTGGCTGCGGCGCTGGCGCGCAATCTGTGGCGGGGCGGAAGCGTCGATCGCCGCGCCCGCGCCCTGGCCGCCTACGCCACCAGCGCCCGCAGCAGCCTGAAACAATCGCTTCCGGACGGGCTCGATTTCGGAACTTTGCCGACTATATAAAACGCCATGACCCAAGGCCTTCCGCTCGCCCATGTCTATAATCTCGCCCGGCTGGGAAATGCCGGCGATGTGGTGACATTTGCCGCCGATGACACCGAGCGCGCCGCCATCGCCCGCTGGGCCGGAATTCTGTCGCTGGCGCGGCTGGACACCAAAGTCGAGATCAGGAAGCTGGGACCGGTGCGCTTCGGTCTGGATTTCACCCTCTCCGCCGAGGTCACCCAGGCCTGTGTCGTCACCTTGGAACCGGTCGCGGCGCGGGTGGAGCACCGTTTCCACCGCGAACTGCTTTTTGTCGGTCCCAGCCGCCACAAACAGGCCCCCGAATCGGCGCCCGATGTGGTGCTGGATTCCCTGGAAGAGGAGGGGCCTGAGGAGATTTCCAGCCTGCATTATGACCTGGCTGCCCCCGTGCTGGAGGAGTTCGCCCTGGCCCTGGACCCCTATCCGCGCTGCCCGGGGGTGGCGTTTGAGCCGCCTCCTGAGGCTGTGGTGGCCCCCGAAAGCCCCTTTGCCGTGCTCAAAAGCTTGAAATAGGGGCTTTAACCCCTTTTGCCACCCGGCTTTTGGCTTGAAACCGGGGCGGCTTTCCTGCTACCCACGCCGCCTGTTTGCGCCCCCCAAACCTCCTTGGGCCGGGCATTTAGGAGTTTTCCGCCATGGCGGTCCCGAAACGAAAAACCTCGCCGTCGCGCCGCAACATGCGCCGCTCGCACCACGCCCTGACGGTGGCCGCCCATGGTGATTGCCCCAAATGCGGCGAACCCAAGCGCCCCCATCATATTTGCGGCTCCTGCGGCCATTATGCCGACCGCGAAGTCGTGAAGGCGAAGAGCTAAAATCCGCCCGCCCGAAAGGTGGCCGTGACCCGCGCCCTAACCGTTTCGATCGATGCCATGGGCGGGGATGCCGGCCCGGCCGTTGTCGTGAGCGCATTGCTCAAGACCATCCAGCGCCACACCGGCGTCAATTTCATTCTGCATGGCGATGAGGCCGAGCTCAAACGGCTTGTGGCGCGCCAGCCGAAACTGCAAACCCGCGTCAGCGTGCGCCACGCCCCCGGCCGCGTCACCATGGAAGACAAGCCCAGCCATGTCCTGCGCCGCGGCAAGGACACGTCCATGTGGCACACCATCAATTGCGTGAAGGAAGGCGATGCCGATGTCGCGGTCAGCGCCGGCAATACCGGCGCGCTGATGGCGGTATCCATGTTCGGGCTGGGCATTATCGAAGGCATTTCGCGCCCCGCCATCGCCGTGATCTGGCCCACCTTGAAAGGCCAGACCATCGTGCTGGATGTGGGCGCCAATGTCGCGGCCACCGACGAGATGCTGGTGGATTTCGCGGTGATGGGCGAAGCCTTTGCCCATGTGATATTCGGCCTGGAGCGGCCCACCGTGGGCATCCTCAATGTCGGCGCCGAGGAGCAGAAGGGCAATGACGGGGTGCGCGGCGCCGCCCAGATCCTGCGCAATTCCAACCTGCCCATGGCCTTTCACGGCTTTGTCGAAGGTGATGACATCGCCAAGGGCACGGTGGACGTGGTGGTGACCGACGGCTTTACCGGCAATATCGCGCTCAAGACCGCCGAAGGCACCGCCCGCCTGATGGGCGCGTATCTGAGAGCGGCGCTGAAACGCTCTTTCCTGTCCAAGCTGGGGGCGGTGATCGCCGCGGGCGCGCTGCAGGCCTTGCGCCGCAAGCTTGATCCCAGGGCCCAGAATGGCGGCATTTTTCTGGGCCTCAATGGCGTGGTGGTCAAAAGCCATGGCGGCGCCGATGCGGTGGGTTTTGCCAGCGCCCTGGACATGGCCATCGACATGGCCCGGGCTGACATCAATGCGCGCATCACCACCGACCGCTCGCGCATCACCGCCGAAAGCGCCGGCGCGCGCACGGGTGAACTGTGATCCGGGCCCGCGTCATCGGCGCAGGCGCCTGCCTGCCGTCCAACGTCGTCACCAATGACGATCTGGCCAAGAAAATGGACACCTCGGACGAGTGGATCCAGGGCCGCACCGGCATCAAGCAGCGCCGCATCGCATTGCCGGGCGAAAAGACCTCGGACCTGGCTCTGGGCGCCGCCCGCGCCGCCCTGACCGATGCCGGCATCGATGCCGGCGAGTTGGACATGATCATCTGCGCCACCACCACGCCGGATGAAAGCTTTCCCGCCACGGCCACCATCGTGCAGGCGCGGCTGGGCATGGCCCATGGCGCGGCCTTTGACGTGCAGGCGGTGTGTTCGGGCTTCATCTACGGCATGGCGGTGGCCGACAGCCTGATCCGCACCGGCGCGGCCCGCACCATCCTGTTGATCGGCGCCGAGACCATGTCGCGGCTGCTGGATTGGGAAGACCGCACCACCTGCGTGCTGTTCGGCGACGGCGCCGGCGCCGTGGTGCTGCAGGCCCATATCGGCCTGGGCACCAATGCCGACCAGGGCATCCTCAATACCCGGCTGTTCTCGGACGGGCGTCTGCACGACATGCTTTATACCGATGGCGGGGTGTCCTCGACCCAGACGGTCGGCAAGCTCAAGATGCAGGGCAAGGAAGTCTTCAAGCATGCGGTAACCAACATCGCCGCCGCCATCGCCGCCTCAGCCGCCGCCTCGAATATCCCCCTCTCCGAGATAGACTGGTTCGTGCCCCACCAGGCCAATCAGCGCATTCTGGACGGTACCGCCAAGAAGCTCTCCATAGACCCCGCCAAGGTGATCTCCACCGTGGCCCTGCACGGCAATACCTCTGCCGCTTCGGTGCCCCTGGCGCTGGTCACGGCCATCAAGGATGGCCGGATCAAGCGGGGCAACCTGGTCCTGCTGGAAGCCATGGGCGGCGGCTTTACCTGGGGCGCGGCGCTCCTGCGCTGGTAGCCGCCTCGCGGTCCCGCACTTAAAGGCTTCCCCCCAACCTCTTGATCTTGACGCATATTCGCGGGCAGCCTACCGTGTTGTGGATAACCTCACAGAGTCGCCAAAATGACCACGGGAACTTTGACCAGAGCCGACCTTACCGAAGCCGTCTTTCAGGCGGTGGGGCTTTCGCGTACCGATTCGGCCCAGATGGTCGAGGACATGCTGGAAGAAGTCTGCGGCGCACTGGCCAAGGGCGAGACCGTCAAACTGTCCTCCTTCGGCACCTTCGCGGTGCGCCAGAAATCCCAACGCATGGGCCGCAATCCCAAGACCGGCGATGAAGTGCCGATCGCGCCGCGTCGGGTGCTGGTGTTCCGTCCCAGCCATGTGCTCAAGGCTGTGATCAACGGCCAGACGCCTTCGCCCGAAGGTGAGGATTGATGTCCGCCGCGGCTTTCGCATATCCCGCAAAGTCGGCGGAAGCTTTCCGCACCATCAGCGAAGTTGCCCTGGAACTGGATGTGCCGCAGCATGTGCTGCGTTTCTGGGAAAGCCGCTTCAGCCAGATCAAGCCGGTAAAGCGCGCCGGCGGCCGCCGCTATTACCGCCCCGAGGATGTCGATCTGCTCAAAGGCATCCGGGCGCTGCTCTATAGCGACGGCTTCACCATCAAGGGCGTGCAGAAGGTCCTGAAGGAGCGCGGTCTTCGCCATGTCGCCCATGTCGGCCGCGGCGAGCCCGAGCCTGCGCCTGCGCCGGAGCCGGTGGTGAGCGAGAAAATCGTCTATGTCGAAAAGCCGGCCGCGCCGGTGAAAAAGCCGCGTCCCACCCACCTGCGCGCCGTGCGCGGCATGTCGCTGCCGTTTTTCCCGGAGACGGGGTTGGAAGAGCCTGAGGTGGCAGAGGCCGTTATCGAACTGGAAACGGCGGATATCGTGTCCGAGGACAGCTTGCCCGAACGGGAACGGCTGGAAGCGCTGCTGGAGGAACTGACCGGCCTCAAGGCCCGGCTGCAGGCCGCCCGCGGGCGCCTTCCCTAGCGAAAACAGCGGAAAATCTATTGCCGGTACGGCCTTGCTGGCTGGGGGTCCCGCCGCTATGTTCCGCGCCCCCGAGGTATCCAGTCCTCAATTTGGCATCGGAGTGTGGCTCAGCCTGGTAGAGCATTCGCCTGGGGGGCGAAGGGTCGTCGGTTCAAATCCGGCCACTCCGACCATTCTTTTCGTTCGCGATGCGAACGAAAAGAATGCCCGCCCGCGCTACAACCGCTCTTTCTGATACTCTGAAGTCACGCGGCTAACGCAAGGCAATCCGCATGGGGCTTCTCACATCCGCTTTCCTGGCCGCCGCGCTGGGCACGTCCGCCGCCGAGGCGCCGCTGCGTCAGGAAGGCGATTTCGTTATCCGCGACTTCCGCTTCCATACCGGCGAAACCCTGCCGGCGATGAAACAGCATTACCTCACCCTGGGCGATCCGAAGAATCCGGCCGTGCTGGTGCTGCATGGCACCGGCGGCAACGGAGCCGGGCTGCTCAATGCCGGCTTTGGCGGCGAACTGTTCGGCGCCGGCCAGCCGCTGGATGCCTCCCGCTATTTTATCATCCTGCCCGACGGCATCGGGACGGGCAAAAGCAGCAAGCCGTCCGACGGGCTGCGGATGAAATTTCCCCGCTACACCTATGACGACATGGTGGCGGCGCAGCACCGGCTGCTGACCGAAGGCCTGGGTGTCAGGCACCTCAAGCTGGTGATGGGCAATTCAATGGGCGGCATGCTGACCTGGGTGTGGGGCGAGTCCTATCCGGATTTCATGGACGGGCTGGTGCCGCTGGCCTCCACCCCGGCCGCCATGGCCTCGCGCAACTGGGCGATGCGGCGGCTGATGATCGAGACCATCAAGGCCGATCCCGCCTTCCACAATGGCGACTACACCAGCCAGCCGCCGTCGCTGAAATATGCCAATGCGCTGTTCTCCACCGCCACCAGCGGCGGCACTCTGGGCTGGCAGGCCCGCGCCGGCACCCATGCCGAGGCCGATCGCGCGGTGGACCAGATGCTGGCCGGCACGCCAGACGGGGACGCCAATGACACCATCTACCAGTTCGACGCCTCGCGCGATTACAACCCCGAACCAGGGCTGGACCGCATCAAGGCGCGGGTCCTG
>JAEKMB010000267.1 GCA_019508105.1 Alphaproteobacteria bacterium | reverse complement strand
AGTTTATTGGACCAAGTGCGGGCCGTGTCGCCGCCCCGCCACAGGGTATAAAGCCCCAGGCAAAGGACCAGGAAGACAAGGCCGACGGCCACAGCGACAAGGATCTTTCCCATGGGCGCTTCTTACGCTGCTGGTGTCGCCCCGCCAAGCTGCCGCATCTCAAGTGTCATCCCCGGCGAACAGCGGCGAAGCCGCTGTGAGGGAAGGGGGCCCAGGCAGGAAAAATCAGACCCGGTCTGACCACCTGGGTTCCCTTCCCCTCGCGCCGCTCGCGCGGCGCTCGGCCGGGAATGACAGCGGAGGGGCGGTCACGCCAAAGCGTCAATCTGCTCGTTGGTGAAATTGCCCGGCACGATGGTGACGGGAATGGCCTGGACCGCGGCGCCGAACATGGACACCAGCGGCCCGGGGCCTTCCTTGCCGGCGCCGGAGGCCAGCACCAGGATGGAGATGTCCTTGTCCTCTTTCAGCAGCGCCGCCAGGCATTCGGTAGTCAGGCCATAGGGGATCACCAGCTCGGGCAGGATGCCCGACAGATCGTTCACTACCTTGGCGGCCTCGTGCAGCATGGCCTCGGCCTCGGCATAGGCCTCGTCGCGCATGATCTCCTCCACGCCGCGCCATTGCTGAAAGTCGGGCGGGGTGGCGGCGCACATCAGGGTGACGCGGCCGCTGGTATGCTGGGCGCGGCGGGTGGCGAAGCGCAGCGCCACCTTGCATTCCGGCGTCTTGTCGATCACCACCAGGAATTTGCGCGGGCTGCGGGAGGCAGGGCTGCTCATGGCCCGATCTTACTGCAGCTTGCGCTTGAGGTCATAGAGGACTTCCAGCGCCTCTTTGGGCGACAAGGCATCCGGCTCGATCGTCTTCAAGGCGTCTTCCACCGCGCTGCCCTTGGGCGCGGGCGCGCTGGCGCCGAACAAGGGAAGATCATCAATTTTCGCCAGCGGCTTGTGGCCTTCGCGCCCCTCTTCCAGGGCGCGCAGCACTTCCTCGGCGCGGGCCACCACCGCCGCCGGCAGGCCTGCCAGCTTGGCGACATGGATGCCATAGGAGCGGTCGGCGGTGCCGGAAATCACTTCATGCAGGAAGACGATACTGTCATTCCATTCCCGCACTTTCATGGTGTAGCAGGCCATGGACTTCAGCCGCTCGGCCAGCGCCACCATCTCGTGATAATGCGTGGCGAACAGCGCGCGGCTCTTGTTGGTCTCATGCAGATGCTCCGCCGCGGCCCAGGCGATGGCGAGGCCGTCGTAAGTCGCGGTGCCGCGCCCAATCTCGTCCAGGATGACCAGGCTTTTGGCCGTGGCCTGATTCAGAATCGCGGCGGTCTCCACCATTTCGACCATGAAAGTGCTGCGGCCCGCCGCCAGGTCGTCGCCGGCGCCCACGCGGCTGAAGAGGCGATCCACGATGCCGATATGGGCCGCTTCTGCCGGCACAAAGCTGCCGGTCTGGGCGAGAATGGCGATCAAGGCATTCTGGCGCAGGAAAGTGGATTTACCGGCCATATTGGGACCGGTTACCAGCCAGAGCCGCCCTTTGGCGCCTGGCGACAGGTCGCAGTCATTGGGCACAAAAGGCCCGGCATTACCGCTTTGCAGCGCCGCTTCCACCACCGGATGGCGTCCGCGGGTGATGTTGAACGAAAGGCCGTTGTCGATTTTCGGCCGCACATAGCGCGCGGCAACAGCGAGCCCGCCCAGGCTGGCGGCGACATCGAGCGTGCCCAACGCCTCGGCGATGGCCGACAAGGCTTCGCCATGCTCGATCGCCAGCATCGACATCTCGTCGAACAGCGCCGCTTCCAGCGCCAACGCCCCGTCCCCCGCTTCGGCGATGCGCGACGCCAAACACGCCAGTTCATCGGTGGAAAAGCGCACCGCGCCCGCCATGGTCTGGCGATGGCGGAAGGTTTCCTTATCGCTGAGTAGCTTGTCGGCATGTTGCTGGCTGACTTCGATGAAATAGCCGAGCACGCCGTTATGCTTGATCTTGAGCTGTGTCACGCCGCTGGACTGGCGATACTTGCCTTCCAGGCCGGCAATGACCCGGCGGGATTCGTCCCGCAAGGCGCGCAGCTCGTCCAGCGGCGCATGGGCGCCGCTCCGGATGAAGCCGCCATCACGCGCCAGATAGGGCGGCTCCTCCACCAGCAAAAATTCCAGCCCGTCGGACAGACGCGACACCGCGGCGATGTTCTGCGCCAGCGTGTCGATGGCGCTGAGCGCTTCCCCCGCCAGCGCTTCTTTGCGCAAGCCATGTGCGAGACCTCGCGCTGCCTTCACCCCATCGCGCAGATTGGCCAGATCGCGCGGGCCGCCACGCGCCACCGACAAGCGCCCCAGGGCGCGGGCAATGTCGGGCGTGGCGCGCAAGGCTTCGCGCGCCTTGCGCCGCAATTCGGAATCCTTGGCGAAGGCTTCGACCGCGTCATGCCGGGCGCCGATCTGTTTGACGTCGGTGAGTGGCGCCGCCAGCCGTCCCGCCAGCATGCGTGCGCCGCACGCCGTCACGGTGCGGTCAATCTGTGCCAGCAGTGAGCCGCTGCGTTGTCCGGCCAGGGTCTGGGTCAGTTCCAGGTTGCGGCGGGTGGCGGCGTCGATGCCCATGAAATGCGCCGGCGACACCCGCGCGATCCGCTGCAGCGCCACCTTGGCGCCTTTCTGGGTCAGTTCCAGATAAGCGATCAGTGCGCCCGCCGCCGACAATTCGGCTCTGGAAAAGGCGCCCAAGCCGTCCAGCGACAACATGTTGTAATGCGCCTTGAGGGCGCGTTCGCCATTGGCGGAATCAAACCGGCTGCCCGGCAAGGGCGACAGCGCCAGGCCTTGCGCCTTGAACAGGGCGGCAAACTCTTCCTGTGCCAACAGCGCATCGGGCAGCAGCAACTCGCGCGGGCTCAGCCGCGCCAGTTCGGTGGCGATCTCGCTTTGGCCGACCGCCGCCACGGAAAATTCGCCCGTCGACATGTCGGCGCTGGCCAGCGCGAAATCCGCACCACTGCGCCCCAGTGCCGCCAGCAAATTGGAAGCCCGCGCTTCCAAGAGCGCGTCTTCCGTCAAAGTGCCCGGCGTGACCAGCCGCACCACTTCGCGCTTGACCACCGATTTGGCGCCGCGCTTCTTGGCTTCGGCCGGATCTTCCACCTGCTCGCAGACCGCCACCCGGTAGCCCTTGCGGATCAGCTTTTCCAGATAGGACTCGGCGGCATGCACCGGCACGCCGCACATGGGGATGTCCTCGCCCAGATGCTTGCCGCGCTTGGTCAGGGCAATGTCCAGCGCCTCGGCCGCTTTTGCTGCATCCGCGAAGAAAAGCTCGTAGAAATCGCCCATCCGGTAGAACAGCAGATAATCCGCATGCGCCGCTTTCAGTGCGAGATATTGCGCCATCATGGGGGTGGTGTCGCCGGATACTGCCGCTTCCGCAGGCACCTCCATGGGCACCAGGCCAAGGTCCATCTCGCTCATGCGAGCAACCTTAGCAGAGCCGGCCGCGTCCCTGCGTCATGTAAGCTTGATGCAATCGCCGCATGCGTGGTTATTCTGTGGAAAATCCGCACCAAACGGCAGAACGCAGGGGTATCCGAATGTCGCGCCCGTCCTTTACCGACGAAGAAGCCCTTGCCTTCCATGCCGGGGACAAGCCCGGCAAGCTGGAGATCACCCCCACCAAGCCGATGGCGACCCAGCGCGACCTGTCGCTGGCCTATTCGCCGGGTGTGGCGGTGCCGGTGCTGGCGATCGCGGAAAACCCCGACCTCGCCTACGACTATACCACCAAGGGCAATATGGTGGCCGTGATCTCCAACGGCACCGCCATTCTGGGGCTGGGCGATCTGGGTCCGCTCGCCTCCAAGCCGGTGATGGAAGGCAAGAGCGTGCTCTTCAAGCGCTTTGCCGATGTCAATTCCATCGACCTGGAAGTGGACACCAAGGATGTCGAACAGTTCATCAACGCGGTGCGCTATCTGGGGCCCAGCTTCGGCGGCATCAATCTGGAAGACATCAAGGCGCCCGACTGTTTCATCATCGAGGAGCGGCTGCGCGAGCTGATGGACATTCCGGTGTTCCATGATGACCAGCATGGCACCGCCATCATCTGCGCGTCGGGCATCATCAATGCCGCCCATCTGACCGGCCGCAAGCTGGAAAACCTCAAGATTGTGGTGAACGGCGCCGGCGCGGCAGGCATCGCCTGCCTGGAACTGATCAAGTCCCTGGGCGTCAAGAGCGAGAATGTCACGCTCTGCGATACCAAGGGCGTGGTCTATCGCGGCCGCACCGAAGGCATGAACCAGTGGAAGTCGGCCCATGCCATCGACACCAAGGCCCGCACCCTGGAAGAAGCGGCCAAAGGCGCCGACGTAATCCTGGGCCTGTCCAAGAAAGGCGCCTTCACGCCCGCGATGGTCAAGTCCATGGCCAAGAATCCCATCATCTTTGCCATGGCCAATCCCTATCCGGAAATCACGCCGGAAGAAGCCAAGGCGGCGCGCGACGATGTGATCATCGCCACCGGGCGCAGCGATTATCCCAACCAGGTCAACAACGTCATCGGTTTCCCTTACATCTTCCGCGGCGCGCTGGATGTGCGCGCCACCACCATCAATGAAGAGATGAAGATCGCCGCCGCCCAGGCCATCGCCGCCCTGGCGCGCGAAGATGTGCCCGACGAAGTTGCCGCGGCCTATCGCGGCGCCCGACCGGTCTATGGCCCCGAATATATCATCCCCTCACCCTTCGATCCGCGCCTGATCGCGCGGGTGTCGGCGGCGGTGGCGGAAGCGGCCATGAAGTCCGGGGTCGCCAAGAAACAGATCACCGATCTTGCCGCCTATCAGTTCCAGCTTTCGGCGCGGCTGGATCCATCCGCCGGCCTGTTCCAGATGGTGACCAATGCGGTACGCGCCAAGCCCAAGCGGGTGGTGTTCGCCGAAGGCGAGGAGGATTCGGTGATCCGCGCCGCCGCCGCCTTCCAGAACAGCGGCATGGGCAAGGCCATCCTGGTGGGCCGGGTTGATGTCGTGAAGGCGGGCCTGCGCCGCGCCGGCATCGACGAGCATCTGCTGGAAATCAAGGTGCCGCATTCCGCCGAAGAGGCCGCGCCTTACATCGATGCGCTGTACCAGCGCATCCAGCGCCGCGGCGCCCTGCATCGCGACGCGGTGCGCATGGTCACCAATGACCGCAACATCTATGCCGCCTCCATGCTGAAGGCCGGTCATGCCGACGCCATGATCACCGGGGTGACGCGCAACTATGCCAATGCGTTGGCCGATGTGCGCACCGTGCTGGACCCGCCGCCCGGCCAGCGCCCCATGGGCGTGCAGGTGGTGTTCGCCAAGGGCCGCGTGGTTTTCATTGCCGACACCTCGGTCACCGAATTGCCCAGCGCCGACCAGCTGGCCGATATCGCCATGCAGGGCGCGGCAGTGGCGCGGCGCTTCGGCCTGACCCCGCGCGTGGCGCTGTTGGCATCCTCCACCTTCGGCTTTCCGCGCTCCGAGCGCAGCGAACGCATCATCGAGGCGGTGCAGATCCTGGAGAGCCGCGGCGTGGACTTTGAATATGACGGCGAAATGGCGGTGGATGTGGCACTGGATAAGGAAAAGCTGGCGCTCTATCCCTTTGCCCGCATCACCGACACCGCCAATGTGCTGACCGATGCTGGTGGGGCTGGAGAAATCTGTGCAGATCGCTCCCCTGGGCGCCAAGATGAGCGAGATCTACAACGCCGCCGTGGTCGCGGCCTATGACGTCAGCCAGTAGTGGATTTCCCTAAAGTCACAGCCTTCATGGAACGTATCTGGGATGACGAGATCATCCCGGCGCTGACCGACTACATCCGCATTCCCAACAAGAGCCCCGCCTTCGAGAAGGATTGGCAGGCGCTGGGCCATATGGAACGGGTGGCGCAGATGTTTGCCGCCTGGGCAAAGGCGAAATTGACCGCCTTTCCCGGTGCCTCGTTGGAGATCGTGCGGCTGGATGGGCGCACCCCGCTGATCTTCATCGAAATCCCCGGTGAAGCGCCGGGAACAGTGTTGATGTATGGCCATCTCGACAAGCAGCCGGAAATGCTGGGCTGGAGCGAGGGCTTGGGGCC
>JAEKMB010000266.1 GCA_019508105.1 Alphaproteobacteria bacterium | reverse complement strand
CGCGCCCCGCGGCGTGCTGCGCTCCCGCCGCATTTCCCATTCCGCCACCGCCACCAAACCCGCCACCGCGGCGAACGACATCTGAAATCCAGGCTCGGCAATCGCCTCGGGCCGCAGCACCAGCAGGATCGCCGCCGCCGGCATCACCCAGAAACCCATCACCGGCATGGCGATCAGGTTGCCCAGCACGGCGTAGTGCGTCGCCCGCTCGAAGTGAAACAGCGCGAACGGCAAGGTCGCCGCGCCCCGCGGCGTGCTGCGCTCCCGCCGCATTTCCCATTCCGCCACCGCCACCAAACCCGCCACCGCGGCGAACGACATCTGAAATCCAGGCTCGGCAATCGCCTCGGGCCGCAGCACCAGCAGGATCGCCGCCGCCAGGGCCAGGCTGCGCATGGACAAGGCCGGACGATCCAGCAGCACCGCGACCATCACACAGGCCAGCATGACAAAGGCCCGCACCGAGGACGGCGAGGCCCCGCTGGCCACCAGATAAAAGCTGCCGGCCGCCAAGGCCCCCGCCGCCGCCCATTTCTTGATCGGATAGTTCAGCGCCAGCGCCGGAATGGCCGCCAGCACAGCCCGCAGCAGCCAGAAGATGCCGCCGCCCACCAGCGCCATGTGCAGCCCGGCAATGGCCAGCACATGCGCCAGCCCGGCATCGCGCAAGGCTTCTTCATCCTCGTCACTGATGCCGCCGCGCTCGCCGGTGATCAATGCCGAGGCGATGCCGCCGGTGCTGCCCGGCAGCACGGTCTGGATCCGCCGCGTCATGCCAAGGCGCAGCTCTTCCACCGTGGCGCCGATGCGCTGGCGCCAGTCCGGATCGCAGGCCGGCACGATCACCCGCGCCTTGCCATAGGCAAAACCGACTGCCCCGATGGACTGGAAAAACAGGCTGCGCCCCAGATCATTGGCGCCCGGCTCACTGGGCGGCGGCGGCGTGTCCAGCCGCGCCGTCAGGCTCAGCCACTCGCCGGGACGGAAATCCCCTCCACTGCGCAGCGCCACCCGCACCCGGCGCGGCGGCTGCGGCAATGCACCGGAACGGATGTCATCCAACACCACCCGCACGCCCTGCTCGCGCGGCTCCAGGCTGGCGATGCGTCCTGTCAGATGCGTTACCAAGGCATGATCCAGCACCGGTGTCGTCACCGCCGCTTCGCGCAACTTGGCCAGCCCGAAGCCCAGCAGCAGCGCCGCCACCAGTCCCAGCCGCCAGTGCCATTTAATGGTGATGACGGCGGCGCCCAGACCAAGGACCACTGCCGCCCAGCCCAGCGGCAAGGACGGCTCGACCGGTAAAGTGAAATAGCCCGCCGCCCCGGCGCCCAGCGCCACCGCCAGCCATAACGGCCCGCGGTCCTGCTCCGCGACAAAATTGCCCAAAGTCATAAACTTGCCCCGGCGCTACGCCCCATGCTCGGCGCGTTCGGCGCCCAGACCTGTCCACCGGACCCGTCTGCCCTTGCGGTCGCGCCTCACCCTGCCGTAAGTCCCTGTCCATCATGGCCGAAAATCCAAAACCTGTCCTGCGCTTCGCGCCCTCGCCCACCGGCATGCTGCATATCGGCGGCGCCCGCACCGCCCTGTTCAACTGGCTCTATGCCCGACATGCCGGCGGCACCTTCCTTTTGCGCATCGAGGATACCGACCGCGAACGCTCCACGCCCGAAGCGGTGGATGCCATCCTCAAGGGCATGACCTGGATGGGCCTCAACTGGGACGGCGACGTGATCTTTCAGTTTGCCCGCGCCGCGCGGCACCGCGAGGTGGCCGAAAACCTGCTGGCCGAAGGCAAGGCCTATCGCTGCTATGCCAGCGCCGAAGACCTCACCCAGATGCGCGAGGAACAGAAGGCCGCCGGCAAGCCCATGCGCTATGATGGACGCTGGCGCGACCGCGCCGCCGGCCCCGCCGAAGCGGGCAAGCCCTCGGTGGTGCGGCTGAAGGCGCGCCAGACCGGCGAGACCATTGTCCATGATGTGGTGCTGGGCGATGTGCGCTTCGAAAATGCCCAGCTCGATGACATGGTGCTGCTGCGCTCCGACGGCACCCCGACCTACATGCTGGCGGTGGTGGTAGACGATGCCGATATGGGGATCACCCATGTGATCCGCGGCGCCGATCATCTCAACAACGCCGCCCGCCAATTGCAGATCATCGAAGCGATGGGCGCGCCCGTTCCGGTCTATGGCCACCTGCCCCTGATCAACGGCCCGGACGGCGCCAAGCTGTCCAAGCGCCACGGCGCCCTGGCGGTGGAAGCCTATCGCGACATGGGCTATCTGCCCGAAGCCATGCGCAACTATCTCTTACGGCTGGGCTGGAGCCATGGCGATGACGAGATCATCCCCACCGCCGAGGCCATCGCCTGGTTCAACTTCGAGTCCATCGGCAAGAGCGCCGCGCGGATGGATTACAAGAAACTGGACAATCTCAACGGCCATTATATCCGCGAAACCGCCGACGCGACCTTGGTGGCGGAAGTCATCGGTTTTCTGGCCCGCGAGACGCCGCCGCGCATCTTGTCGATGACCGCGCGCCAGCGCCTGGAAGCGGCGATGCCGTCCCTGAAAGAACGCGCCAAGACATTGGTCGAGCTGATCCAGGGCGCCGAATTCCTCTTCAGCGAGGGCCCGCGCAGCCTGGACGCCGCCGCTGAAAAGCTACTTACCCCGGAAGGGCGTGCCGCTCTGGCGGCCGTGCTGCCGGCACTGGACGCCACCGGTTGGACCGGCCCCGAACTGGAAGCCGCCGCGCGCGCCTTTGCGGATGGGACGGGCGTCAAGCTGGGCCAAATCGCCCAACCCTTGCGCGCCGCGCTCACCGGAAAAGCCTCCTCGCCGCCTTTGTTCGAGATGTTGGCGCTGCTGGGCCGGGAAGAATCTCTTATCCGATTAAGGGCTTATGCTGCCTGACAAAATAACCCCCGGTTCCGCCGGTAGGCAGGTGACGAGGCCCTGAAAGCTCGTCATATTGCAGCGCAAGATTGTTGGGGAAGGGGATTTTCCATGCGCGAGAGCAAGATCAAGCCTGAGGGCAAAGCCAAGCTGAACTATGGCGGCAAGGATTACGAGTTCCAGGTCTATAGCGGCACCCAAGGACCGAACGCCATCGACATCCGCAAGCTCTACGACCAGGTGGACGTGTTCACCTATGATCCGGGCTTCACCTCCACCGCTTCAACCGAATCCAACATCACCTTCATCGACGGCGACAAGGGCGTGCTGCAGTATCGCGGCTATTCCATCGGCGACCTGGCGGAGCACTCCAGCTTCCTGGAAAGCTGCTACCTCCTGCTCTATGGCGAACTGCCGAATAAGAGCCAGATGGAGAAGTTCAGCTACTCCATCACCCGCCACACCATGGTGCATGAACAGTTGGCCAGCTTCTTTTCCGGCTTCCGCCGTGACGCCCATCCCATGGCCATCATGTGCGGCGTGGTTGGCGCGCTATCGGCTTTCTATCACGACTCCACCGACATCTCCGATCCCAAGCAGCGCGAGATCGCCAGCCACCGGCTGATCGCCAAGCTGCCTACCATCGCCGCCATGGCGTACAAATATCACGTCGGCCAGCCCTTCGTGTATCCGCTCAACTCATTGGGCTATACCGAGAACTTCCTGCGCATGTGTTTCTCGGTCCCGGCCGAGGAGTATGTGGTCAATCCGGTGCTGGCCAAGGCGCTGGACACCATCTTCATCCTGCATGCCGACCACGAACAGAATGCCTCGACCTCCACCGTGCGCCTGGCCGGTTCGTCGGGCGCCAATCCCTTTGCCTGCATCGCGGCCGGCATTGCCTGCCTATGGGGTCCTGCCCATGGCGGCGCCAATGAAGCGGCCCTGAAGATGCTGGAAGAGATCGGATCTGTCGACCGCATTCCCGAATATGTCGCCAAGGCCAAGGACAAGAACAGCAGTTTCCGGCTGATGGGCTTTGGCCACCGCGTCTACAAGAACTACGATCCGCGCGCCAAGGCGATGCAGATCCAGGCCCATGCGGTGCTGGACGAGCTGGGACTGCACGATGATCCCCTGCTGAAAGTGGCGATTGAGCTGGAAAAGGTGGCGCTCAGCGATCCCTATTTCATCGAAAAGAAGCTCTATCCCAACATCGATTTCTATTCCGGCATCACCTTGAAGGCGCTGGGCTTCCCCACTTCCATGTTCACCGCCTTGTTCGCCCTGGCCCGCACCGTGGGCTGGATCGCGCAGTGGAAGGAAATGCTGGACGATCCGCACCAGAAGATCGGCCGCCCGCGTCAGGTCTATACCGGCCCGACCGAGCGGGCCTATACGCCGATGGCGAAAAGAAAATAGTCAGTTCTTCTCGACGAAATCGAGCAGCACCCGCGCGGCGCGCAGAGACGGGGCTTCACTGCCCTCACCCAAGGCTGCGGAAAATTCCTTCATCGCCGCGACCTGCGCCGCGCCGGCGCCGGCATCGCTGAACAGCCGGCCCAGCGCCAGCGCCAGATTCTCGGGCGTGGCACGCGATTGCAAAAATTCCGGCACCGCCTCACGGCCCAGAAGAATGTTGATCAAGGTGATATACTTCACCGTCATCAGGAATTTGGACAGGAAATAAGTCAGCCCACCCACCTTGTATCCCACCACCATCGGGGTATGGGCCAGCGCCAGCTCCGCCGTCACCGTGCCTGAGGCCGCCAGCGCCACGTCGGCAGCGTCGAAAGCGGCATATTTGTCCGCTTCGTCTTCCAGGATATGCAGCGGTGTCGGCCACTCCGCCGTGGCGGCGCGGACGCGTGCCGCGACATGCGGCACGGTGGGCAGCACCGTCACCAGTCCCGGAATGATGCCTGCCAAGAGCTGCACCGCGCCATAGAACACCGGCAGGATGAAACGGATCTCGCTGGTGCGGCTGCCGGGCAGCAGCGCCAGCAAGGGCGCATCGGATGCGACGCCCAGCCGGGCCCGGAGCGCCTTCCCGCCGGTGACCTTGCCGGCGCGCTCGATCACCGGATGTCCGACGAATGCCGCCTTCAGGCCGAATTTCTCGAAGAACGGCACCTCGAAGGGAAACAGCGCCAGGACCAGATCGAAATAGCCTGCCATCGCCTTGGCGCGATAGGCTCTGGAGGCCCAGACCTGCGGCGCCACATAATCCACTGTCGGGATGGAGGGATCACGCTTCTTGATGCCGCGCGCCACCCGGTGGGTAAAATCGGGACTGTCGATCACAACCACGGCATCGGGTTTGGTCGCCACGGCAAAAGCCACCGCCTGTTTCACGCGGCGCAGGATGGCGGGAATGGCAGGCACCACTTCGCGCAGGCCCATTACCGCGGTGGTATCCAGGGGATAGAGGCTTTTCAGTCCTTCGCGCGCCATGGCGAGGCCGCCCACGCCGGTGAAATGGATGCGGTCCCCCGCCAATTGCTTGAGGCCGGCCATCAGCTGTGCACCCAGGGCGTCGCCCGAGGGCTCGCCGCACACCAGCATAACGGTGATTTGCCTCACGGCTTGATGCCGATCACGAACAGGCCCAGCCGGTCGGCTTCCGCCGCTACCGCTGTCTTGTCCAGGATCAGCGCCGCGCCTGCTTCCAGCGCGATGCCGGCGAGATAAGCGGCGGCGGCATTTCGCACCGTCTGCACCCCCACCACCGGCAGGTCGGTTTTCCGGTCCTGGGTGGGCTTGAGCGCCTTGACCAGCACGCCGCGCTTTTTTCCTTCCGTGCCGCGCAGGCTTTCGCGCAAACCCGCGATGCGCGACAGCATGGCATCGGTGCCTTCGGCGGCTTCCACCGCCAGTGCCAGTCCCTCGCACACCACCGCCGCCTGGCCCACATCCAGCGCACCCAGGGCATGCACGATCTTGAACCCCTGCAGGATATCGGACTGTTGCTCGCCGTCCGGCGCGGTGCGGCCCAAAAGACCCTCCTGCGCCACCAGGGCGGGCACCGCCTCAGCCACGCTCACCGCTTGGAAGCCTTCTTCCTCACAGATGCCCACGATGAAGCGCAGCAGGGAATCATCGCCTTTCTTGGCCGCGGCAATGGCGCGCGGCAGCAGCAGCATGCCCTTGGCATCCAGCTTCATCTCGGAGAACTTCGGCCGGTCCACCCGGCCTGCCAGCAGCACCTGGGAAACCCCCGCGCCCTTCATCGCCTTGACGATGCGGCCGGGCTCGCCCGGCGAGAGGAATTCATGGGGGAAAGCCTGCACCCAATCGTCCGTGATGCTGCCCACCAGC
>JAEKMB010000265.1 GCA_019508105.1 Alphaproteobacteria bacterium | reverse complement strand
GAAAGCCAGAATCCACCTTTCGTGAACCTTGAAGGCTATCGGGACAGTTGGATGGCGGCGGTGGGCGGCACGGTTCGATTGGACGAGCGCTGGACATTAAGGGGCGGAATTGCCTTCGACCAAACGCCGGTCATCAGCCGTTTCCGGGCCGTGAGCCTACCGGATTCCGATAGATATCTCCTCGGCATCGGCACAGAGTACCGGATGACAGACCACGCATCGGTGGAGGGCGCCTATGGGCATTCCTTCGCCTTTAGCCATCCCAATATGAACAGCAGCGTCAACAGATATTGAACCCAGCGCGCCAATCCGGCCGGGCGGATCCCACAGACGCGAAGCTCGCAGCTGAAGAGGTCCCAGCCCGTCGCGTTTAACATTTCATATCAAAGCTGTTTCCTGACACGCCGGCGGGGCGGCCAAATTATAACGAAAAGGCGGGACCAATGCCTTCGGAAATTCCGCCGCGGCTGGTCGTTCACCGGGAACCGATAGGAAGCGGCGCCGTTATCCCAACCGGGGAGGCTTCATGAGCAATTACCAGATTCTGTTATTGAACAAAGACGGTACGCTGAAACAGGTGTTTTCGACCACCGCCGGCGACGAAATCGAGGCCCGAATAAAAGCGGAATTTCTGGCGGAGGAGTATCAGGCTGACGAGGTGGAAGTCCGCGCCCCGGTGCCTTGGCCCAAAAATCAAGTCTTTCCCGAACCATGGAAGGCTTGGGAATAGCCTTTCCTCCTGGTCATCTGAGTGTATCTGGAGCCAGGTTCAAGCCCGTTCAAACATTTATCAATATCCGGAGGAGGATGGTAAATGCACACCTACGAGATCCGCATTACCCGGCAGCGATTTCAGGGGCCCGACATTTTTTGCAGTGCCCATGCCAGCGACTTTGCTGCGGTGCGGCGCGCCCATACATTGGCAGGTGCCGGAGCCGCGATCGAGGTATGGCGGGGCCTGGAATGTATCTTTGCCGGGGCGGCGCAGGTCTCACCCGAGGCCGGCGTTCAGATAGAATTCGCACCTGACACCCCGCCGGCGCCTTCCCTGCCAACCCGGTTTTGGAGATAGGCCGAAAGGCCGGTGTCAAGCCACCATTGCTGGGGTGGCCGCGGCAGGTGCTTGCGAATGGACATCCCGCATGAATTTTTCAAACATCCAGCACAGCCACAGCGTACGACTGTGATCACGCACGCCAAGGCGGTGCTGGTTCAACATGGCCGCGATTTCTCGGCGTTCCAGATAGTCGCCTGATAAAAACTCTGCGCCTTGCCGGAGGTCGTTTTCGAAAGATTGGCCCATCTTCCCCCGAAACCAGGCGGCAAGGGGCACCGAAAATCCCTGCTTGGGACGGGACATGACAGAGGGGGGCAGGAATGCGGCTGCCGCACGCCTTAAAGTCGCTTTGCCTTCGCCACGGAAGATCTGGCAATGTTCCGGCAAATTGACCGCCCATTGAACCAATTCCGGACTCAGCATCGGCACGCGAACCTCCAGGCCACACGCCATGGCGGTGCGGTCAACCTTGGTAAGAATATCTCCCGGGAGCCAGGTTTTCAGGTCAACATACTGCGCTTTGGCCAAAGGATTCTCAAAGGGCGCTTTGGCCAAATGCCACCGGATGAGTTCAGAGGCATGATAGCCTTGCAAACCCGAACGGAGCGCGCGCGAAAACAGCCGGTTCCTCGAACTGTCGCTGACGACCGAAATATTTCCAAAATACCCATCCACAGTATCCTGGCTCAATTCCAGAAATGTCTGCTTTGCCCGCAAAGGCCGTGGCAACCAGTCGAGTTGCGGATAAAGCCGGGCCAATAGACCAAAGGCGGGCCCGCGGATGGCCTGGGGGATCAACTTGCGGATTTTTTCCTCGCGCAAATGAAAGCCGTAGCGCCGATATCCGGCAAATAGCTCGTCTCCGCCATCGCCGGAAAGGGTGACGGTCACGTGTCGGCGCGCCAGATGCATCAGGCGCAGGCTGGGTATGGCCGAACTGTCGCCAAAGGGCTCTCCGAAGATCCGGGGCAGCTCATCCACCAGGTCTTCTTCGGTGCCGTTGACGGTTTCCACGCGATGCCTGGCGCCATAGCGGGCCGCCACCTCTGCGGCCAGCGGGGACTCGTCAAATCGGGGGTCCGTAAAACCTATGGTAAAACAATGCAGCGGAGCGCTGCTATGGCGCGCCATAAGCGCGGCCGTGGTGCCGGAATCGATTCCACCGGAAAGAAATGCGCCGATGGGCACGTCGGAGACCATTTGTTCCTTCACAGCTTCATCCAGCCGAGCTGCCAGCTCCCGCGAGGCGCTGTCGGCATCTGCAAAACCGCTGGGATCGAGTGCCAGGTCCCAATAGGACGAAAGGCGGGGGGGCCTGCCCCGTTGGAAGACCAGCCGGGATGCCGCCGGCAATTTCTGGATGGTCGAATAAATCGTCCGGGGTTCGGCGATATAACCCAAAGCAAAAAACTGCTCGACGGCCTGCGGGTCGATAGTCCTGACCAGCATGGGATGTGTCAGCAGCGCACCGATTTCCGAGGCGAAGATAAAGCTGCGGTCCGGCAGCAGGGCGTAATAGAGCGGCTTTTCTCCCAGCCTGTCGCGCGCCAGGAACAAACATTGCTTTCTGGCGTCCCAAATCGCAAAGGCGAACATGCCGGAAAGGCGGCAAACGCAGTCCTCGCCCCATTCCTTCCAGGCTTTCAGGATAACTTCGGTATCGGACTTGGTGTGAAACGCATGGCCGAGCTGCTCGAGCTGATCCCTTACCATCTGAAAGTTGTAAATCTCGCCATTGAAAACGATCGTTGCAGCTCCGCCGTCATCCTCCATCGGCTGCACGCCGGTTTCGAGATCGATCACCGCCAGGCGACGGTGCGCGAGGCCTATTCCCTGCCTGATATAGAGGCCTTTTCCGTCCGGCCCGCGATGCGCTATGGCATTGCTCATGGCGACAAGGCTGGCCCGTTCGGGCGCCCGTTCTCCCGTTGTATCAAACCAGCCGGCTATTCCACACATTCAATTGGCTTCCGCATTGGCTGCAGGAAAGATTTTCATTGTCCATAATGACGATCGCAGGCTAGCGCGGGCCGCCTGTTCGTTTTCCAGGATCGGCACGGACATCGCAACAAGCGCGATGCCCGTATGGGCGCGAAAGGCATTTTTGACGGAAAGAAGCTTCACGGTAGTGCCGCTGGTCGAGAACTGGCCGTCCTTCCAATAGCACCACCACACCAGGCGGCGTTCGGTTGGGGACGACAATACAAGCTCTCGCAGGGGAAGAGTTCCTCCCGCCCACCTCTCAGACCTGTTTCCTGCGCTGATCAGGTTGTAATGACTCTCATCCCACAGCTGGCTCTCGGCCAATGCGTGGGTTTTGGTATGATCCCTATAATAATTCAGCACAAAGTCTATTGGGGCGGCAGAATCGCGCTGAAGAGTCAGGCGAAACTGCTTGTCCGCGCCCGAGAGCTTCGGACTCCACGGGCCCTTCAGAGCAGCGCTAGTCCATCCGCCTTGCTGGGGGCGTGCAAGGGTCAGGTCGGTCGGCGGAAAATAGGCTGCTTTGGCCTCGAGAAGCCCCGGCGGGATCGCGAGAACGAACCCCGCCAAGGCGGCGGTGGCAAAAAACCGTGAACGGAAAGGAACATCGGGCTCAATAAAATAGAGGAGTTGCTGATTGGACCCCACAGGATCCCGGAAGCGCGCCCCTATGCCGAACAGCAACAAAAGAATGAGGACGGAAAATCCCCAGCCATAGACCAGGTGATCGGCGCCCACGGCTAGCTTGTTATCCGTCCAGTGCGCGATCAAAACGATGCCAAGAGCGCGCAGACAGTTCGCCAAGATGGGCACCGTGACGGCGGCAACCATAAAAAGGGCAAGCTTCCTCCATGTACGAAAGGCGAAATAGGCAAACAATGTGCAAAGCACGATGTTGGAAACCAGAAAGCGGAGACCTGCGCAGGCCTCAGCGACCTCGAATCTTCCATTGGGCAGCTCAATGACATTGCCTTCTGTGTAATGAAGGACGCCCAGGGCGGAGAGGCCGGCAGAGACAAACCAGGTTGTCAATGTCTGGAGTGGGGGCACGAGATATTGGCCCACCGGCACCAAAAAAAACAGGAAGAGACAGGGGAAGAGAATCGTTCTGTAGCTGTTCGACCCGACAATAGTCCAGACGACCATTTGGAACAGTGCTACTGCCGCAAATTGCTGGACCTCATTGATCGAGGCAAGATTTCCCAAAAGCCTATCGGAAGGATGAAAAAGCAGTGCGAATAGGTCGGGGATACCCACCAGGTCTGCACCGCGGTCGCGATGGCGTCCCAGTAAAGCGTTCCCCATAAAGCGGAAAGTATCGTCAGGGCGAAGAAAGGCAGAACCCATTGACGCGAAGTAGGCGTGGCAAGGGCAATCGCGCTGATGGACATGTCATACCCGCGCGGCAAGGCGGGCCGAAAATGTGATCGGGGCAGGCCTTTGTGGCTCACTCGCGATGTCCGCATTGCTGGCATTGAAAAGCGCTTCGAAGCAGCTCATCAGGCGATCCCAGTTGTGATGTTGCTCCACATAGGTGCGGCCGCTGGGGCCCAGATTCCTTAGTTCGGAGTTTTTCAAAGTCTCTATGGTCGCCCGGGCGAAGAGAAGCGGGTCATCTTCCACCCATACTGCCAGATAGGGCCGTACGTCAGGCACCCGTCCCGTGACCGTGACCCCTGCCATCTTTTTCAAAAAGTCCGGCGGCGGGTTGGCGCCGACCACATAAAAGCGCGCCTGGGGCATTTCTGCCGCCACCTGCGGAAAAACCTGTTTTGCGAACCATTCTGCGCCCTGCAGGTTCGGCCAGTAATCCATCTGGCCGGTCATCACGATCGGAACTTCGCCCTCCGGATAAGGCGATCTGTGCTGCTGCGCGGGATCGAAATAGGACAAGTCAACGCCGTTGCAAATGCTGTATATTTTGGAAGCGCTTTCCGGCGCCATGGCTGTGAATGTCGCCGCTTCATGTGGCGATACCAGAACGGTTGTGCCAAACGCCCGCGCAGCCCTTCTTTCCAGCTGTGCCAGCTTTCGGGCCTCGAAGCCGTATAACCAGCGCTTGGGAATGGCGCTCGCTTTTGCATATTGGGACCATTTGTCGGAATCGACATCAACAAGATCCAGGATACAGCGGCCGGCATTCAATTCCGGCTGGCGGAGGATGTAAGGAGCCATGGCAGAGCCGAATACCAGCGCCTTTTTTACGGGCCGGCGACCCAGCAAGTCCCCTATCCAACGGCGCATCACGGGACTGTCGAAATAGCCCTCCGTCAAGGAACGGCCGGCGGCGGCGGATATCAAGGCGCGGCGCAGCGCGGCGGGCCTACTCAGAGGCAAGAATATGCATTCGCCGCCAAGCATGGCTTGGACAGTGCTGCAGTATTTCAGGTCATGGGGATCGTCAATGTGGCAGGCAAGATGGATCTTATAATGAGGCGCCAGATGCGTGATGATGGCATGAGCCCTGATTTTGTCGCCTTTGTTCGGTGGAAAGGGAATACGATGGGACAGAAAAAGAAGTTCGTCGTCAGGCATTTGTCGCCCCCGCAACAGGAAATATCTCGTCAATCCGGCTCCAGGACAGCTGGTGCAACAGCTTGGTAATCCGCGCCTCCATGCGGCCCAGATTGGAATAGTGCCTGACGCGGGATTTAAACGGTAATTCTTTGACGCGCGGTTGGTCCGGATCGATTTCCCAGGGATGGAAATAGAAAACGCATGCTTTTTTTTCATGACGGTCGATTTGATTCAGCGCTGCCAACGACCAGGACAAAGGCAGCAGGCGAAAGTAGCCGCCGCCACCGCAGGGCCAATTGGCCCCAAACATGCGGACTGAGCTGACCGGTATCTCGACAAAATCGTCGTCTGCGAAGGGCCGAAATGCGTAGCGGGGAGCGCTCGGCAGTCCATAGTTGTCGTGCCGGATGGGGTAAATGCTCGAGCTGTATGCATAGCCCGCTTGCCGGATAACGTCTAAAGCCCAAAGATTACCGGTGGATATCGAAAAGCAGGGAGCACGATAGCCCAATACTTTCTTGCCGGAGATATCCTCCAACAGATTTTTGGCTGTTGAAATATCGGCGCTGAATTCTTCCGGCGTCAGGCGATCGGCCCGCAGATGTCCATATCCGTGGCTGGCAAGTTCGTGCCCTTCAGACACTATTTCTCGAACCAGGCTTTTGTAGCGTTCCGCAATCCATCCAAGCGTGAAAAAGGTCCCCTTCACTTTTGCGGCGTCGCACAGTCGCAGAATTCTGTGAATATTGGCCTCGATCCTGCATTCCCTGGAATCCCAATCGGCACGGCTTACCCGCGCTGCCAATGCTTCGACCTGGAAATAGTCTTCCACATCCACTGTGAGAGCATTTTGGCCGACGCCCAGTTCTTGCACGGGCCGGGTCATCCAGGCGGCGACCGTCGCAGGCCATGGCTCGGCAGCCGTGCCCATTTAATTGTCAGCCAGAAAATTTTTTTCGCGGTCAAACACGGCAAGTCTCAACAGGTCCCGCATTGTCGAGATGGTGACGTTCATATGGTCATCCTGTTCGCGCAGGCGCTGCTCGATACGGTCCACCCGATCCAACAGGCTGGTGTTCACGCCCTCCGCTATTCCAGATGGCTCGGGCGCCGCGAAAGCTTTGCTGGGCTTGGGCGCCTCGGCGAGCAGATCGGCGGCAACCTTTTCCACATCTTCTGAGGTGAAGCGGTGCAGCTTTTCGAGAAAGCCGTAAAGCAGCATGCGGCTAGCTAGCGCGTTAATCCGGCGCGGCACACCTTCCGAATAGTGGAATATGGCATCGACAAACGTCTCTTCGAATTCGGGGTCATTTCGCCACCCCGCCTTGGTGAGACGATGTGGGAGATACTTTCCCACCTCATCCCGGCTCATCGGTCCCAGATGATAGGATGTGATCACCCGCTGGCGCAGCTGCTCCAGCTCCGGATCGCATATAAGGTCGCGAAATTGCGGTTGCCCGATCAGAAACGTCTGCACCGGCGCACTGGCGCCGATCTGGAAGTTGGAAATCATGCGCAACTCCTCCAGCGCGCTTACCGAGAGATTTTGCGCCTCATCTATCAGGAGCAGCGCGCGCTTTCCCTTGCGGTGCGCCTGTTCGAAAAATTGCTGCAGCCGGAGCAACATGGCCCCTTTTTCCGAGGGGATATCGTGAACACCGAACGCGGCCAGGACGAGCCGGAGCAAATCGGATCCCGAAACCATGGTGGTCACCACATGTGCGGCAATGATCCGGCGCGGGTCGATGCAGGCGCAAAGCTGCTTGACCAAAGTGGTTTTTCCGGCGCCAATTTCCCCGGTAATCACGATGAAACCCTCTCCACGATTTATACCGTAGATGAGGTGCGCCATGGCTTGGGAATGGACGCTGCTTTCGTAATAAAAACGATGATCCGGCGTCAGAAGAAAGGGTTCTGTCTTGAGGCGGTAATAGGACAAATACATCAGCTCGTACCGGCATCCAGATCCGCGACATTCTGGTTGGCGCCGCTGGCCGCGCCATAGCGATAGCCATATTGATAATAGCTTCCCTTTTTGCGCCAGCGCGGCGATTTATTGAAAACAAGGCTGACCCTTTGGCATGCCGCAAGATGCTCCAAGGCATCCCGCAGTTCCAGGCGTGAAGACTGCTCGGCCGCCACCACCAAGATGGTATGGGTAACGTGGCCGGCAAGCGCCGCCGGTTCGGGGCTGATCACCGGGGAGCAGTCCACGATCACAACCAGATTCCTGTAGGTCCGGTGCAGTTGGACCAATATTTCCGGCATGCGGGGACTGGCCATCAGCTCCGACGCCCGCGGCTCCGGATTCCCGGCGAACATCACGCTCAGATTTGGGATTTCAGCGCACTGGTGCACTACGTCGGTCGCCGACTGGATGCTTTCGTTGAGCAAGTCGGTAAGCCCTTCTCGGGTTCTTCCCGTCGAGAAATACCGGGAAAGTGAGGGACTAACGACATCGCCTTCAATCAGCAGAATGTGAAGATCGCGTTCGTCGGCCAGGGTGAGCGCAAGATTGAGCGCCGTAAAGGTTTTTCCTTCTTCGGGCCTTGCGCTGGTGATGAGAACAACGGGTGGATAATCCACTTCCGGCTGATTTTCCCGCAGCGCGAGCAGCAATCTGCGCTTGATGGTACGAAATTCGTTGCGGGTTTCCAATTCAAGATTTCCGGGAAGCAGAATCTTTTCATCGCGGCAGCGGCCGGGATTGAACTCGATTTGAGATGGCCCAATGCGTTCCATCTCGATAGGCTCGCTGTCCCCTGCAAAGCGGCGGGGATCCAGGCCGCCATGTGGGGGCAGATATTTGCTGGCGGGTTCGGCCTGCCGTGCCTCAGGAAAGCCGCCGTGCAGATGTTCGACCGACCCTGTCGCGTCAAACTGCATCGCACGCTGTATGAGATTCAGGCCTGGAGGGGCGTCAGTCATATCCAACCTCGGATTCTGGCAATCAGGTTCGTGTAGGAGGCGATGGCAAGCACACCATAGAAAAACAGCATGGTTGCCAATCCGCTCATCACCAGGGTCACGGCCCGCCGCGTCTCGATCTGCTGTGAGAGGGCGTTCACGTGGCTGACGGACCCCAGGATCGGCAAGTCGAATGCTTCCGAAAGCTGGTCGCTGACCGAAAACGCGTCGCGATTGACGTGGAATAGAAAGGTGACGCCCATGCCGACAAGAATTCCAAGCACAAGAACTATCGAGTTCAGCACCAACCGATTTGGGGAAGCTGGAACATCCGGCGTCTGGGGCGGCTCTATCACCCGGAATACCGTATCGGACTCCTGATCACCCACGGCACGGGAAAGCCGAGCTGCTTCGCGCCGCGCGACCAGATCGAGATAATTTTTGTGGATCACTTCGTAGTCGCGGTCGAGATCGGCGTATTGCCTCGACACGGTTACCGCCTGCGCCATTTCGGAGCGCGCTTTTTGCTCGTTGAGGGTGGCTTGCTCCAGCCGGCGGCGCTGGAGGGCAAGACTGGTTTCCGCATCCGCCAACTTGCTTTGTAGGTTTATGTAGACCGGATTTGGAACGCCCTGATGCGCCCTATAGGAGTGGTTGCCGCCCGTGGTCCCGGATTCCTGGCTCTTGAGACGCTCTACCAGCTTCTTTTGCGCCACGACATCGGGATGGCTCTCTGTGAAGCGGCTCTCAAGGTTTGTCAGCGCCAGGGTCGCCTGGGTCAAATCCGTTTGATTGCCCGACCCATGATCATTCAGCACGATCGGAGGCGCCGCATCGACACGCATGGTCGGCGAGACACCTCTTAGTTGCGCTGTCAGACTATCGCGCCGGGCCGTTTCAATGCCCAACTGATTTTGGGCATCGACGGTCTCCGCGTGCGCTTTGTCTATAATATCTGCGGCATCCCCGCTGGGGTTGGTTGCGGAATAGAATTCCATATTCGCGGTCCTGAAGTCCGCGCGGCGCTTTTCCATATCGCGCAGTTGCGCTTCATACTTTGCGATCTGGCGGTCCAGAAAGGTTTCGACACCGTCGACATTCCGGCGCTGGTTGCCGAGATTGGAATTCACCAACAGCGTAACCAAGGATTGGGTTACGGTCTGCGCAAAAACAGGATCACTGTTTGCATAGGCGATCGAGAACAGGTTTTTGGTCTCGAGCGGCTTGAGGGTAATATTCTTCTGCACGTCGCTGACCTCGCTGGCCAGCGCCGAGGACGAAGCACGAGCCATCTTGGGGTCGGAGAGTTTGACGACCTGCTCAATACTGGGACGCGTGATTAAAGTTCGCATCATCACGTCTACTTGCTGATTGACGTCGCGGGTCACCGTCATTCCCGCCATCAGCGGCCGCATCAGCGTGTCGGTATCGATATAAACCTTGGCCGCTGATTCGTATTTGTTAGGGAGTGCCTGGACTACGAACCAGCCAAACAGACAGACGCCCCAGGCGGCCGCCATGCCCCACCACCGGAAGTGCCACATCCCCCATAACCGGCTGAGAAGCTGGATTCTCCAATGTTGCATTTCTGGTGGCCCCGATTGTGAATAACTGGTGTAAAAATGACGGAAGGAACCATCATCCTTCGCTTGTGCAAACGGCACGAAATGCCTTCAGTTCCTTCCCGGCCCCCCTCCCAGTCGCTTTTTTTGGGCACTGGGTCGCCGGTGAGACGTTGTGGTGGCTATGGGAGGATCGGGCCGGGAACCGCTGTCAATTCTATTTACACACTATGGGGAGCCCTGGATCCGCGGCAGCGAACAGGTCCTGATAGACCTGACCACGAATCTGGATCGGGACAGGTTCAATCCGGTGGTCTGGTGCAATCAGGCGCCCGTTGGAGAAGCGCTGGAAAAGGCCGGCCTCACCGTTTATCGGCAGGATTTCACCAGTTTTTTCAACTATGGCTCGCCGCGTTTCAATGCCTCGCGCTACCTGTCCTTCGTCGCCGAGGGCCTCAGAATCGTAAAAAAGCATCGCATAGCGTTGCTGCACAGCAATGGCGCGGCGCCACATCAGTGGCTGATGCCGGTGGCCTTGCGTGCCAGGCTGCCCCTCGTTGCCCACCTGCACACCAACTATCTGCGGCGCGAACGGTTTGCCTCGCTTTTGCACCAGGCAAACGCGATTGTCGGGGTCTCGCAGAG
>JAEKMB010000264.1 GCA_019508105.1 Alphaproteobacteria bacterium | reverse complement strand
CGGAAAGCGCGCCTGTTGGCCAGCTCGCTGAGCACACCAAGGCACAGCGCGGTGGTTTCGTGATGGCCAGTGCCGAAGGCCAGGCCGGCCTCGATCCGCATGGGGATCACACCATGCGGTATGGTGCCGGCGTCATGGGCGCCATAGACGAAGAAGCGCCCCGCCCGCACCGGGGGCAGGCCTTCCTGGCTGAGCTTGATCCAGTCCTGGTCGGGCAGCGGCGCGACGGCGATGGCAAGCCCGGTGATGCGCGACAGATAGGCGGCGTCGGGGACGTGGGTATAGAGCGCCTCTACCACGGCATGATCGGCAAAAGGCTCTTCGGCGATCAGCACCGCCTGGGCGCTGCCGTCCAGCTCCAGCGCGGCGGCGACGTTAGCGGCCTCAGCCTTGCTGAGCTGGACCGAGGCTTTCCACAAAGGCGGTGAGGGCATAGGCTGACCGGATAATGCCGGGGCGGTATGCCGCGGGTGGCGGGGCCGGTCAACCGGCCGAAATGGGGAGGATGGCATGAAGATGATTGTAGCCGCTGCGGTACTGGCGCTGGCATTGCCGGCGGCGGCGCAGGAAAGGGCGCCGATGCCGGCGAAGCTGTTCGCCGGCGCCGCCGAGGTGGATGCCGCCCTGGCCAAGGTGCGGGCCGAGAAGAAGCCCGGCAACAATGTCGTGGTGCTGGTCACGGTGGGGCCCTATCCGGCGCAACTGGAATATCGCATCCCCGGCAGCCCGCCCAGCGCCAGTGTGCACAAGGCCCAGGCCGAGTTCATCTATATCATCGCCGGCGGCTGCACGCTCATCACGGGTGGAACGCTGATAGAGCCGAAGGACAATGGCGCCAATATGGGCGGCAGCGGCATCACCGGCGGCACCTCGCGCAAGGTGGCGAAAGGTGATTACATCATGGTGCCGCCCAACACCCCGCACCAGTATGCCGACGTGCAGGGCGAGCTGGCGATGGTGACGTTGCACATGCCGATGGCGGCGCAGTAAAGGCTTATTCCAAGCCTGTTTGTCATGCCCGCGAAAGCGGGCATCCAACTTCAGCAGCGCGTTTGGAAAAAGTTGGATTCCCGCTTGCGCGGGAATGACAATTTGCGGGTTACGCCCTGCTCACAAACTGGTCAATCACCCGCTTTTCGCCGGCCTTGTCGAACTCCACCGTCAGCTTGTTGCCTTCGACATAGCGTACCCGGCCATAGCCGAACTTCTGGTGGAACACCCGGTCGTCACGGGCATATTGCGAGGCGCCGGGGTCGGAGGTCTGCACGCTCCAGGCCTGGGCCTCGATCAGGGGCGGGCGGGTGCGCATGGCGCCTTGCGCCGCACGGTTGGCCTGGGCGCGCTTCCAGCCCGGTGAATCATAGGTGCTGCCGAAATCCGCGGCGTTCTGGTTGTCGCGAAAGCCGGTATAGCCGCCGTAGAAGCCTTCATCCACCGTGGCCTCGACATGATCCTCGGGGATTTCCTTGATGAAGCGCGACGGCAGGGCGCTTTGCCAACTGCCATGCACCCGGCGGTTGGCGGCAAAGCTGATGCGGATGCGTTGCCGCGCCCGCGTCAATCCGACATAGGCCAGGCGGCGTTCTTCTTCCAAACCCGCCAATCCATTTTCATCCATGGTGCGCTGGGACGGGAACAGGCCTTCCTCCCAGCCGGGCAGGAAGACCGTGTCGAATTCCAGCCCCTTGGCGGCATGCAGGGTCATCAGATTGATGCGGTCGCCGGATTCATCCTGGGCGATTTCCATCACGAGGCTGACATGCTCCAGGAAGGCGGCGAGGGATTCAAAGCCCTCCATCGAGCGGACAAATTCCTTGAGGTTGTCCAGCCGGCCCGGCGCTTCCGCCGACTTGTCGGCCTTGAGCATGTCGGTATAGCCGCTTTCGTCCAGCACCATCTCGGCCAGCTCGGTATGGGGCAAAACGCGCGCGGTTTCCGTCCAGCGCGCGAAATTGGCGGCCAGTTCGCTCAAGGCCTTGCGCGCCTTGGGCGGCAGCTCGTCACTGTCGGCAATCTCGCGCGCCGCCGCCAGCAGCGGCAGTTGGCGGGCGCGGGCGTAAGCATGCAGGCTGGCGACGGAGGCATCGCCGATGCCGCGCTTGGGCTTGTTGACGATGCGCTCAAACGCCAGGTCGTCATCGCCCTGGGCGATCAGGCGCAAATAGGCCATGGCATCGCGAATTTCCTGGCGCTCATAAAAGCGCGGGCCGCCGATCACGCGATAGGGCAGGCCCAGGCTGATAAAGCGGTCTTCAAACTCGCGCATCTGGAACGAGGCGCGCACCAGCACCGCCATCTGGGAGAACAGGTTGCCCTGGCGATGCAGATCCTCGGCATCGGCCGCGACATTGCGGGCTTCCTCCTCGGCATCCCACACCCCGGCGACGCGGATTTTCTCGCCGACTTCGCCTTCGGTCCACAAGGTCTTTCCCAGCCGTCCCTTGTTGGCGGCGATCAGGCCGGAAGCAGCGCCCAGAATGGCGGGCGTGCTGCGATAATTGCGTTCCAGCCTGATGACCTTGGCGCCGGGAAAATCGCGCTCGAAGCGCAATATGTTTTCCACTTCGGCGCCGCGCCAGCCATAGATGGACTGGTCGTCATCGCCCACCACACAGACATTGCCCGATCCTTTGGCCAGCAAATTCAGCCACAGATACTGGACCACATTGGTGTCCTGATATTCGTCCACCAGCATGTAGCGGAAGCGGTCGCGGTAATCGGCCAATATGTCGGGATTGGTCTTGAGGATGTGCAACGTCTCCAGCAGCAGGTCACCGAAGTCGGCGGCGTTCAGCGCCTTCAGCCGCTCCTGATACTGGTGATAGAGCGTCTTGCCCTTGCCGAAGGCATAGCCCTGGGCCTCACCTTCGGAGACATCGGCGGGACGCAGGCCGCGATTCTTCCAACTGTCGATCATGCTGGCCAGGGTGCGGGCCGGCCAGCGTTTCTCATCCACACCTTCGGCCTCGATCAACTGCTTCATCAGGCGCAGTTGGTCGTCAGTGTCCAGGATGGTGAAATTGCTTTTCAGCCCGGCCAGCTCGGCATGGCGGCGCAGCATCTTGGCGCCGATCGAGTGGAAGGTGCCCAGCCATTGCATGCCTTCGACCACGCCCCCGATCAGGGCGCCGATGCGCTCCTTCATCTCGCGCGCCGCCTTGTTGGTGAAGGTGACGCAGAGGATCTGGCCCGGCCAGGCGCGGCGGGTGGCCAGGATATGGGCGAGGCGGGTGGTCAAAACGCGGGTCTTGCCGGTGCCGGCGCCGGCCAGCACCAGCACGGGACCATCCACGGCCTCGACGGCTTCGCGCTGCTCCTTGTTCAGGCCGGCAAAGTAAGGCGGCTCGCGTGGAATCGGCGCGCTCTGGGTCTCTTCGCTGAAAGCGGAATCCAGGGGGTCGGAATAGCGGTCGCCGTACCCGCTCATGGGCAGCAATTTGTGTCTGGGGACATGAGAACGATATTAGAACGCGGGGGCTGGAAAGCCCATCTAATTATCGTCTTGTTTTTGGTCGCTCCGGCTATCGCCGACGCTCCTGCCATTTTCCAGCTTGTGCCCGGCAAGGCCCTTTTCCGCCTTGTCCTTGCGCGCCTGGGCGAGGTTCCGAACGGCCTTGGGCGTGCCGTGCAGGACGCGGTTGGCCTCGGCGGTCTTGGTCTTGTCCGCCTTTGCCCGCGCCTTGCGGGCACGGTTCAGGTTGACGATCTCAGCCATTTTCGCGGGCCGTGGCGCGGGCATAAGCCGGGCGGGCCAGCACGCGATTGACATAGCCGTCCAGCAAATTGGTCTTTTCCAGCAGCGGCGAGCCCATGAACATCTTGAAGGTTGTGGCGACCAATATGTCCACGGCGCTGAACCTGTCGCCCAGGATATAGGGACCCTTCTCCAAGGTCGTGTTGACGAAGCTCATCACCTCGTCAGTCTTGACCCAGCCGGCGGTGCCGCGCGGGATTTCCCATTTCATATAGGCGCTCATCCAGGCCGGCTCCATCACCCCGGCATAATAAGCAAGCCATGAGACGTAACTGCCGCGCTTGGGATCGCCCACCACCGGCCCGATACCGTTCTGGGTGAACTTGTCGGTGAGATAGAGCGCGATGGCGCTGGATTCGAACACCAGCGTGTCGCCGTCCTTCAGCGCCGGCGACTTGCCATGGGGATGGGGATTTTCCGGGTCCACCCCGCCGGTGCCGTCCGGCCGCCGGATATTGGCGATGCGGTGGATGTCATAGGGCGCGCCCAGCTCTTCCAGCAGAAAGATGAAGCGCGAGGAGCGGGTGCGGGGATGGTGATAGAGTGTGAGCATAGCCTGAGGCTATTGCCTGGCGGCGAGGGCGTAAAGCCTGAGGGCACTGGCCAGCGGCTGTTCGCCGCGTGTGGCGTCAATTTGTGCAACCAGCGCCGCCAGGCTGATGTTGTCGCGGGCCGCGCACCTGTCGATCACCGCCCAGAACTCTGCTTCCAGCGCAACGCTGGTACGATGTCCGGAGAGGGAGAAGGAGCGCTTCTTCAGGCTCATCGGATGGCTCGCCAGTCGAGGATGTCCAACTCCCGCGCCAGCTTGCCGCTGCCGGGCCTGGGCGGCATCAGCAGTTTAGGCTTTTTCAGTTTGGTGACGGCGCCAGCCGCGATCACGGCATTGCGGTCAGTCCAGCCATCGGTATCCAACAGGCGCACCCGGCCCCATTGCCGGCGCAAAGCGCGCACCAGGTCGTCGGGGGTGGAATCGTCGTCGTCAGCCACGATCACATTCATCAGGAACAGGCTGTTATGGGGCTTCAGCCGCGATTTGGCGAGGCGGAAGAAAGCCGGCTGCATAAAGGCCTGCGGCATGCCGCCTTCGCCGACAGCGTCCAGCACAATGGCGTCATGGCGCTGCCGGTGGGCTTTCAGATATGCGATGCCGTCCGCGACATGGGCTGTCACCGCCTCAGGCAGGTGGAAATATTTGCGCGCGATATCGAAGCTGAACCTGTGCAGGTCCACCACCGTGACCTGGACATTGCTGCGCACCAGCATGGTGGCCAGGGTGCCGCCGCCGCAGCCGATCATCAGCACATCGCGCGCGCCGGCCTGCATCAGGAAAAAATAGATGGCGTGGATATAGTCGGCGGTTGAGACGCCATGGGCGTCGGCGGCGCTCTGGTGATATTCCTTCTGCCAGTACGACACTTTGCCGGTGCGGCTGTCCTGGATGATGTAATGGCCGGGCGCCGGAATGATGCGGTTGGTGCTCATTTCCAGTAATCGGGCAGGCCCGGCTTGGTCGCAGCCAGGATGGCGGTCGCATCCGCCCCCTCTGGGCCCTTGGCTTTCAGCGCATCATAGAGGCGCCGGTACAGCTTGTTGCGCACCTCCGGCGACAGCGACTCGAAGGCGGTGCTGTAGATCATGTAGCTCAGAGGGTAGCGGAACAGATGGCGGCTGAGATCGAAGCTGCGCAAGGAGCGGCCCTTGGCATCAAAAGGACCGCGCCGGGCAAACCCAGCGGCGAAGCCGGAATTGCCACTGATCGGGCCGGGCAGCGGCTCTTCGCTGGCGAAGGTCATGTAGGCCACCAGATCGTCCAGTCCGGCATCGGAATATTGCTTATTCAGCACAAAGACGCGGTTGGTAAAGCCGGTCTGATGCTCCAGGGTCATCAGCGCCACGATATCGCTGCTCGGTTTCAGCGCATGGGCGGGTTCGAAACGGTCCGACAGGCTGGCCAAAGTCGGGCCGCCCTCGGCCGGCAGTTCATAGGGCTTGGCCGGATCGGGAGCCGTGATATTGCCCAGATACCGGGCGTATTGTTGTCCATGGTGTAGAACAACATGCCGCCGCGCCGGTCATTGGCGAGGATTTCGATCAAGCCGCCGGGATACACCGCACCCACCGCCACATCGTCGTTGAAATAGACGGTGCGGGGCGTTTTGGGGCTGATGCGGTCGAACTGCAGGCTGGATCGGGTGAAGGGCAGGACCTGGGACTCCGGCGAAACCTTGAGTTCCCTCAGCACGCTTTCCAGATAGCCATGGCCGTCCGCCGCATAGGCCAGCTTGATTTCGCCTTTGGCCAGCTTGGCCTCCAGCGCCGCCACGACATTGGTGGCCTCCGCTTCGTTATCCGCGCGCGCAACCGCGACCGCCGCCAAAGCCAGCGGCACTATAAGCAACAGGGGTGTCTTCATGCGGCGCTGATATCATTTCGGCGCGATCATGTCTTCCGGTTTTACCACGGCGTTGAACTCCGCCTCGGTGACATAACCGCCGCCTACCGCTTCTTCTTTCAGCGTGGTTCCGTTCTTGTGCGCGGTCTTGGCGATCTTGGCGGCATTGTCATAGCCGATCTTGGGCGCCAGCGCCGTCACCAGCATCAGCGATCTTTCCAGCCCCGCCTTGATATTGTCGCGGCGCGGCTCGATCCCCACCACGCAATTGTCGGTGAAGCTGATGGCGGCATCGGCCATCAGGCGGACCGATTGCAGGAAATTGTAAGCCATCACGGGGTTGTAGACATTCAGCTCGAAATGGCCCTGGCTGTCGGCAAAGGTCAGGGCCGCGTTGTTGCCGAAAATCTGCACGCAGACCTGGGTCAGCGCCTCGCACTGGGTGGGATTGACCTTGCCCGGCATGATGGAGGAACCCGGCTCGTTTTCCGGCAGCGCCAGTTCCCCAAGGCCCGAGCGCGGGCCCGACCCCAGCAAGCGGATGTCGTTGGCGATCTTGAACAGCGACGCCGCCACCGTGTTGATGGCGCCATGGCTGAACACCATGGCATCATGGGCGGCCAGGGCCTCGAACTTGTTGGGCGCGGTGGTGAATCCCATGCCGGTGATCTTGGCGATCTTCTCGGCCACCATCTTGTCGAAGCCGATGGGGGCGTTGAGGCCGGTGCCAACCGCGGTGCCGCCCTGGGCCAGTTCCATCAGCTTGGGCATGGACTGTTCGATGCGGGCAATGCCGTTGGCGACTTGCGTGGCATAGCCGGAAAATTCCTGGCCCAGGGTGATGGGGGTGGCGTCCTGGGTATGGGTGCGTCCGATCTTGATGATGTCCTTCCAGGCGGTGACCTTGGCGGCCAGGGCGGTGTGCAGGTGCTTGAGGGCGGGGAGCAGCCGGTGCTGAATCTCCTCGGCGCAGGCAATATGCATGGCGGTGGGATAGGTATCGTTGGACGACTGGCTCATATTGACGTGATCGTTGGGATGGACCGGCTTCTTGGAGCCCATCACCCCGCCCAGCATCTGAATGGCGCGGTTGGAGATCACTTCATTGGCGTTCATGTTGGACTGGGTGCCCGAGCCGGTCTGCCACACCACCAGCGGGAAATGCTCATCGAGCTTGCCATCGATCACTTCCTGGGCCGCCTTGATGATGGTCTCGCCGATGGTCTTGTCCAGCCCGCTGAGCGCCATGTTGGTCTCCGCGGCGGCGCGCTTGACGATGCCCAGCGCCCGGATCACCGGCGCCGGCTGTTTTTCCCAGCCGATCTTGAAATTGCCCAGGGATCGCTGGGCCTGCGCCCCCCAATAGCGGCTGTCGTCAACCTCGATGGGGCCGAAAGTGTCGGTTTCGGTGCGGGTCTTGGTCATGGATGGGTCTTTCGAAATAGATTATTTTTTACGAAATGAATCCAGGCTGACCACTT
>JAEKMB010000070.1 GCA_019508105.1 Alphaproteobacteria bacterium | reverse complement strand
ACATGGAAAAATCGAGGCCGGTGGCCACACCGGCCCTTTTCTTTTTGATGTCTTGGAACGTCCGCTTTTGACCCAAAGCGGACATTAGCACGCCGTCCAGCTAGATATGCCCGATGTGCCGGCGCTGGACATGTTCGGAATCTACATCGCCACCAGCAAGGCGGTGCATGAGCATCTGGTGAAGACGGATTAATCCGTCAATGCGTCGCGCCGAACGTGTCCGCCATCGCGCTGGCAACGTCGTTCCGCTGGAACATCAGGCCTCGCCACTCCAGCATCCTGTAAATACCCTGGAGATAAGCGAGGTCGTACTGAGTCAGGCCATCCGGTGCTTTTTCGCAACCCGCTGCCAGCATGCCGATGATGCTGGGCAGCTCCTGGCAGGCATCCAGTGATTTTATCTGGGTCAGCGCCAGCATGGAAATATAATCCGCCAGGGGCACGGTCGGTTGTCCCACCGTCTTCGTGGTATCAACGACAATCAGGATGTGATTGAAGCCGCTGCGGCCGCCCGTGTTAATACGGCTGCCGGTCACGGCGAAGGTAGGGCTGCCGGCCAAGCTGGCGGTATCAAACCGAGGATCGGCGCCGGGCATCGAATAGAGGACGCTGTCCAGGTGACGCCTGCCTTTCCAATCCTCTTCTTCCGTCGTGTACCAGGCCTGAATAGGCCGGGTGATCCTTGCTGCCTGTTCCAGCTGGGCGCCGCTTTCGACGTAGCCCAGATAGACAGGGTCCTGCTTGTGCACATTGTCCAGCAGCGCCTGGGGCGTGGTGGTGAAGACGATTTCGATATTGGGTTTGCAGGCCCGATCGGTGTTGACGCGTGCGCCCACGGTGGCCGCGACATACCTGATCCGTTGTTTGATGAATTCGGTGGCATCGGGAGTTTGGCCCACGACGACGGGACAGATGCGGCGTACCCAGCGGGCGATTTTTCCGCCCATCGGGGTCGGCGTGACGAAGACATCCTCGAATTTGTGGAATGTCTCGCGCAGCCTGGTCCCGCTGACGGTGACGCTTTCGGGTGGAGCGGCCGTTTCGGCCGCCGCAGCAGTCGACAGCAGAACCAAAAAGACCAATAGACCGCTTGCTTTCCCCGACATGGCGCGATGCCTCCGCCCGCCTTTATAGACTGACAATTCAGGTCTGAAAATCCGCCAGCTTTGCGCCTGCTGTTCGCAATTGCGAAAACATCCTGCCCGTGGCGCAAAGATCAAATCCGTAGCAGGATCATCGCAACCATAAGGGAGACCCCCATGTTCACACGCCGTCATTTCATCATCACCAGCAGCGCGCTGGTCGCCACGCCGGCTTTTGCGGCCCTGGATGCCAAGGACCCCGACATCAAGTTCGGCACCACCGGCTCGATCTACGGCGTCTGGAACAAAAACGGCGACATGATCAAGTCCAAGAACATGCGGATGATGCTGATGGACATCAAGCATTACGGGTTGGAGGGCTTTGAGCCTTATTCCGACCAGGCCGCGCCCTGGTATAACAAGCCGCTGGCATTGAAGGCGCTGGCGCCTGCCCCCAGGCCCGCTCCCGGCGCAGGCCCCAACTATTCTTGGCTGGGCGGTGAAGGGCAGAAGAAACTGATCGCCGACATGGAAGCCTGCGCCCGCGACTTCCTGCAGCCGCTGGGCATCGATCACTGGAAGAACAATATGGGCCCGCGTCCCCCGGGCGGTCCCAGCACCGACCAGCTCAAGGGCCTGGTCGACACCGCCAACGAGATCGGCATGCGCACCAAGAAATACGGGGTGCGGCTGTCGCTGCATCCGCACATGTGGGGGCCGATGGAGCGCGAGCACGACTTCCGCTATGTGATGGAGCACAGTGATCCCAACTATGTCTATATGATCATGGACACCGGCCATAACGTGCTGGGCGGCATGGATGTGGTGAAGATCAGCGACGAGTTCTTCCCCCGCATCACCGAATTCCACCTCAAGGATACGTTCCCCCAATATCGCGGCAACAAGGGCGGTCCCACCCCGGCGGATCACAAGAAGAAGAGCGTCTATGCCTCGGTCGGCCAGGGCGGCGGCGTGGATTTCCCGGGCGTGTTCGCCGTGATGCGCAAGAAGCACTTCAAGGGCTGGGCGGTGTTCGACATTGATGCGCCGCGGCCCGGCGATGGCACCGGCAGCGTGGACGACAATATCGCGGCCAGCGTGAACTATATGCGCACCGCGCTGGGGGTGAAGCTGCCCGCCGCCACCGGCAAGGGCGGCCTGTTCACGGAAACCTGACCCGGCCCCGCGGCGTTTGCTGAGGCGAAGCTGGGCCGGCAAGGACAATCATGGCCAAGACCGGCACCCGAGACGGCCGCGCCCCCTGGGCGGTGGTCAAGCGCGTCACCGCGGAATTCTTCGCCGACAGCATCCCCACCGTGGCGGGCGGCATCACTTTCTTTGTGCTTCTGGCCCTGTTCCCGGCGGTGGGGTCGCTGGTGTCCCTCTATGGCCTTGTGGCCGACCGGCATGATGTTGCCCGCAACCTGGATTCTGTCTCCGCCTGGCTGCCCGAAGGCGCGGTGACGGTTCTGGGGGCGGAGCTGAAGCGGCTGATCGCGCAGCCGCCCGCGACTCTAAGCCTGGGATTTTTGGCAAGCACGGCCATCGCCCTGTGGAGCGCCAGCGGCGGTTTCAAGGCCTTGGTGGAAGGCTTGAACGTCGCTTTTGAAGTGCGCGAGACCCGCAGCTTCCTGCGCCTCAGCATTCACGGAATCGTGTTCACCCTCGCAGGCCTGGGCTTTGCCGTGGTGGCCATCGCCCTGGGGGTGGTGCTGCCCGGCCTGGGCGATGTTCTCAGGCTCGGACCCATCCTCACGCCCATCCTGCAGATCGCCGTGTGGCCGCTTTCCTTCGTTTTCTGCGCCCTGGTGCTGGCGGTGATTTACCGCTTCGGACCGGACCGCGAAAATCCTCGATGGCGCTGGATCAGTTGGGGCAGCAGCATCGCAACCCTTCTCTGGCTGGCGGGAACGCGCGTCTTTTCCTGGTACGCCTATAATTACGGCAGCTACAACCAGGTCTATGGCGCTGCCGGCGAACTGGTCGGCTTCCTGGTCTGGGTCTGGCTTTCCATCATGATCATCTTGCTGGGCGCGGAGATCAATTCGGAGCTTGAGCTTCCCGCACACCGCTAAGGCGCGCGCAGAAACAATCCGATGGTCAGGGCGAT
>JAEKMB010000263.1 GCA_019508105.1 Alphaproteobacteria bacterium | reverse complement strand
GTGGTGGCGGACACCGCCGGACGCACGATGGGCTGCACCTCGATGCCGCGCTCCAGAAGATTGTGCGACAGCATCATGGCCAGCTTGTCGTCGCCCACGATCAGCGAGGCGACGGGGGAATCCTCGTCGCCGCCGACGGTCAGGCCGTTTTCGCGGGCGATCTTGCGGAAGAACTTGGCGCGTTCGCGCAGGCGCTTGGGGCGATGGGGCTCGCGCTCCAGAATATCCAGCGCGGCGATGGCGGCGGCGGTATCGGCGGGCGACAGGCCGACGCTGAAGATCAGGCCGGGGCACAGATAGCGCATATATTCGATCAGCCCGCGGTCGCCGGCGATATAGCCGCCGCTGGAGGCCAGGGTCTTGCTCAAGGTGCCCATATAGACGTCGATGCTGTCCACCGGCATGCCGGCTTCCTCGCACACGCCGCGGCCGTTCTTGCCGACAATGCCGAAGCTGTGGGCTTCATCGACCATCAGCAGCAGATCGTGGCGCTTCTTGGTTTCCACCGCGCGCTTCAGGTCCAGGATCTGGCCGTCCATGGAATAGACGCCTTCGGCGACGATCAGGCCGCGGCGGAAGCCGGCCCGTTCCTTCTCTATCAGCCGGTCAAGCCCGTCCCACTCCCCATTGGGGTAGGTGAAGGTCTTGGCGCCGGAGAGGCGCGCGCCGGTGATGATGCTGTTATGGGCACCGGAATCGTAGATCACTGCATCGGGACGGGCGAGGAGGTGCGAGATGACGCTCACATTGGTGAGATAGCCGCTGATGAAGACCAGCGCGTCTTCGGTGCCCAGGAAGTTGGCCAGCTTGCGTTCCAGTTCGCCGTGCAATTCGATCTGGCCGGCCACGATGCGGCTGGCCGATGCGGAGGTGCCGTATTTGTCGATGGCGTTCTTGGCGGCCGCGGTGACGGCGGGATGACCGTTCAGGCCGAGGTAATTGTAGCCGGAATAGCTGACCAGGGTCTTGTCGTTGCGGCGGATGACGCTGTGGCTGACACCATCGCGCGGCTGGAAGAAGGGATTGTCGAGGCCGGCATTCTCCATGTCCTCGACACGGCGGCGCAGCGCCCGATAGCCCGCAAAGTCGTCAACGACGCTTTTGCGTTCGGGGATTTCGGCCTCAATGGCCTTTTGCTCGGCGGCCGCAGAATGGGTCGTCATAGCCCCTCAGGTGCTGATCTCAAGAATTGCCCCGTGGCCCCAACCGGCCACATACAAAGAGCATAACCAGAAATCTCTATGCCACAACCTTCGCCATCACGGTAAGTCCCTATATTTGCCGTCAAAATTCGCATCGCCGGGGCCGGAAAAACATCACTGGTTTCAATGGGCGGGCGCGCCAAAAAGCCCGTATTTCCCCGTTTCGCCCAGGCCATCCACGTAACAATCGGTAGCATTTCTTCAGGCCGGAACAGGTCGGGGACTGCGCCTGTACAGGCCAAAAGCTGCGTCATAGTATCCGCAACAGGGCCAAAAGCGCTGCCGGAACCGATTCGGGCATGGTCTAGACAAGGCGCGGCACCGGACAGATTCGAAGAGCAAGCCATGCTTTCTGCGCAGCATCTGGTGAAGTCTTTCGCCGGACGCCGGGTGATCGAGGATGTCACGCTCAAGCTCAATCGCGGCGAAGTCGTGGGCCTTCTGGGTCCCAACGGCGCGGGAAAAACCACCACCTTCCAGATGCTGACCGGCATGATCACACCTGACGCCGGCGCCATTGCGCTGGACGGGCACACCGTCACCAGCATGCCTTTCTATGATCGCGCTCGTTTCGGCATCGCTTATTTGCCCCAGGCCGCCTTCGTGCCGCGCAGTCTCACAGTGGAGCAGAATCTGCGCCTGGTGCTGGAAGCGCGGCTGCCCGATGCCGCCTCGCGCAAGCAGCGCATGGAAGAACTGGTCGAGGAATTCCGCCTGGGCGAGGTGCGCAAGAAACGGGTGGGCGAATTGTCCGGGGGTCAGCGCCGCCGGTGCGAGATCGCCATCACGCTCGCCTGCGAGCCCAGCTTCGCCATGCTGGACGAACCTTTCGCGGGCGTGGATCCGCACGCCACCGAGGAAATCGGCCAGATGATCCATCACCTGGCGGACCGCGATATCGGCGTGCTGATCACCGACCACAAGGCGCGCGAGCTTCTGGGGATCGTGGACCGCGCCTATGTCATCGAGAGCGGCCGGGTGCTGGCGGAAGGCGATGTCGCCGAGATCATCGCCGACCAGGATGTGCGCCGCGTCTATCTGGGCGAGGAATTCCGGCTTTGACCGCGGCCCCGCTGGACGCATCCCCTACGCCCGCCGGGCTTCGCGCCAGCTTGCGAAATTTCCTGGGCGGCGATTATGCGCGGGGTTTCTTCCGGCGCGTCGCCTCCCAGGCACTGGCGGTGATCATCCTGATCGAAGCGATATTCCTGGCCGAGCATTTCACCTGGGTGTTCCGCGACGCGGTGCGCCACGAGGCCGACCTGTCGGGCATCGCCCTGGTGCTGGCCTGCACCTCGACCGAGATATTCGACCTGGCGCTGGCGATCGCCATCCTGATGGCAGCCTATGTCGCGTTGCTGCGCATGCGCGAGAACCGCGAATTGCTGGTGCTGTTTGCCTCGGGCCTGGGGCCGTTGCAATTGGGTGCGCTGGTGCTGATCGTGGCGCTGGCAGGGCAGCTGGTCAGCACGGCCGGCTCCGGCATTGCCGATCCCCTGTCGCGCTATGCCCAACGCTCCATCCTGTTCAGCTCGGAGCTGCGCTCGCTGAAGAAGGGCGTCGCCAAGAACGAGTTCTATTATTTTCCTTCCTATGTCGCCTATGCCATGGACCATGTCACCGGCGGGGCGCTGCCGCCCGGCGGGCTGGCGGTGATCGACGCGCGCACCAATCCCAAACCGAAATCCGACCGCACCCTGTTCGTCTACCAGCAGATCGGGCCACACACCTCGCGCGTGGTCACCGCCGCCCAGGCGCGGCTGGATGGGCCGGACCGCCGCGGCAGGATCGTGCTGAACCTCAATGATTTCACCTCGCACACCTTCGCCGATGCCCATCCGCTGGCCAATGAGACCGGCACGCCGGCCAAATGCGTCCACTGCGTGGATGCACTGAAGGTGGTTGAGCCGCTGAAGGATGGCCCGCCCATCAGCATGAAGGTGCGTGACATGAGCCAGCTGATGATGGTGGACCAATTGCTGCCGTTCGGCGCGCGCGGCAGCAACACCGTGGAGCAGACACTGTTCGAGCAATTGTTCGTGCCGGATTACCAGACCAAGGATTCCCGCGCCGCCCAGATGCGCCTCCTGGCCGAGCGTTTCTCGCGCAGCCTGCTGTCTTTCCTGGCGCCGTTGATCGCGCTTTTGGGGGTGGGGCTGACCAACCGGCTGACCAACTGGTTCGCGCTGCCCTTGTCCTGCCTGGCGCTGATGTCGGTGAACCTGTTTTGCGAATGGATAATCACGACAGCCGCGCCGCTCAGCGTGGCGGCCGCCTTGCTGCCGGTGCTGCTGCTCTATGGCGCGGTGGCGTTCATCGTCTTCAACCTGATCGTGTGGCGCCACAATGATGTGGTGCGTCCGCAACTGGGGCGCTCATGAGCGCCCCGGCGCAAAAGGGGCGCGGCGCGCGTCCCGTCTATCTCACGCCATGGGGGCTTTATTCGCGCTACATGCTGGGCGCCTATCTGCGCCACATCATGATGGTGTCGGCGGCGCTGATGACCATCGCCCTGACCATCGACCTGTGGCCGCAGGTGCCGCTATTCTCCGGCAATCCGTTGACGGTGGTGGGAAGCATCGCCTGGCTGGCCGTCCTGCGGCTGCCGGATCTGTTGCCGCCCTTTATTCCCTTCGCCACTTTTCTGGGCGTGGTGTGGAGCGAGAGCGCCTTCACCGAATCGCGCGAGCGGCTGCTGATCTGGAACAGCGGCCGTTCGCCCTTGTTCTGCCTGGTGCCGGCGCTGCTGGCGGGGCTGGTGATGGCGGCGGCCTTGTTCGTGGTGGATGGGTTGCTGCGGCCCGCCGCCATTCATGTGCAGATCGCCGAAAAGCTGGGACGCGAGGGCATCCGCCTGGACCGCGCCCAGAGCGGCGGCAACCACTGGATCGCCTTGCCGGATGGACTGTTGCGCGCCGAGATCGAATATGGCCCGCCTTTGAAACTGCACAATGTCACTGTCTACAAGCTGGACAGCGATGGACATCTGTCGGAAGTGGACACCGCCGCCACGGCCCGGCCGCTGGGCGATGGAAGATGGCGATTGGAAAATGGACGCTACTGGCATGCCAGCGCTGCCGACCAGGGCAATGTGCTGAGCACCAGCAGGGCGGCCGAGGAAGTGGAGACACCTTTCGCATCGCGTAACGTGACGATGGTGTTGGATCCACTATGGCTGCACAATCTGGGGCTGTCGCCGCAATATCTGCGGCTGGGCGAGCTCCATCAATTGGCGCGAGCCCAGATCATGTCGCGCGATCTCAGCGCCTACAAAACACGCCGGCAGATCATCTTCGGCGAGACCTTGCTCACCTGCGCCATGGCGCTGCTGGGCGCGGCTCTGTCCATGCTCTATTTCGCCTACCAGACACGCTGGTTCGCGCTGGTGACGGTATTGCTGGCGGGCTATCTCGCCCATTTCGCCAGCAAGGCCTTCACCCTGATGGGGGAGTTTGGCTATATCGCGCCGTTCCTGGCGGGGTGGCTGGCGCCGCTGTTGATGATCGCGGCGGTGGCGCGTGCCCTGTTTGCGATTCAAAGGAGGCGCGGGCTGGGCGCGCACCTGGTCGACACCCCGCACTATGCCGATGCTACTTCTGGATAAGATGCTCGTGGATCGCTTTGCCGCTGGCGATATCAGTCCCCAAGATATCCAGGGACGGCACGCTGGGCAACAGCCCGCCTTCCACCACCTGAAGATAGACATAAGCCAGCTTCACCGTGTGGCTGCCGATCTGCATCAGCGCCTGAGGATGGTGCTGGGCGTCCACGCCTAAGGTCAGCTTGCGCTCGGGCAGGGCGGCGATGGTGAAGGTGAGAGACTGTGCGCCCTTGCGGCCGTCCAGCCTCACGCCATAGGCCATGATCCGCTCGATGAAGTTCAGCGGCTGCTTGCTGCCATCGATATTGAACTTGCGCCAGAAGACTTCGACGGTTTGGGGGTTGCCTTGCGCATCCAGTTTCGCGGCGTAGATCACGGTGTTGGAATTGGGCGAGCGCTGGATATAGAAAAGCTGGTTCGGCTCATCCGGCACCTTGAATTCGGGGCGGAGCGGGACCAGTTCGGCGCTTTCGGTGATGCTGCTGGTGAAATCGCGCGCATCGGCCGGAACGATGGCCAGCAAGGCCAGGGCAAGACAGAGCTTCCTCATCAGGCCAGCTTGCGCATTGCGGCGCCGACCAGGGCTTCTGCCTTGGCGGTGTCCTCGATCACACCCCCCAAGGTGAAGAACGGATGGATCATGCCGGGAAAACAGATGTAGTCGGTGGGCACACCGGCCTGGCGCAGCCGCCTGGCATAGGCTTCATTCTCGTCCACCAGGGGATCGAACTCCGCACTGATCACCAGCGCCGGCGGCTGTCCTTCCAGGCTGGGACGCAGCATGGGCGAGGCGCGCGGGTCTTTGCGGTCCTCAGGATCGGGAATGTAATTGTCCATGAACCAGTACAGCGCCGCGGTGGTGAGCATATAGCCGCTGGCATTGCGGTCATAAGAGGGATAGGCGCGGCTCTGGTCCGTCATGGGATAGATCAGCACTTGCAGGGCCACGGCGAATTCGCAGGAGTCCTGCGCCATCTGCGACACCACCGCCGCCAGATTGCCGCCGGCGCTGTCGCCGCCCACTGCGATCCTGGCCGGATCGATGTTCAGCATCCCGGCATTGTCTGACGCCCAGCGCGTCGCGGCATAACTGTCAAGCACAGCGCCAGGAAACTGCGTCTCGGGCGCCAGCCGGTAATCCACCGACAACACCGCGCAATCACCCGCCGCCGCGATGCGCCGGCAGGTTGTGTCGTACAGCGCCAGGCTTCCCAGCATGAAGCCGCCGCCATGGAAATAGACCAGCAGCGGACACGCCCCCTTGCCCTTGGTGGCGCGATAGAAGCGCGCCGGGAT
>JAEKMB010000262.1 GCA_019508105.1 Alphaproteobacteria bacterium | reverse complement strand
TCGGCACCCGCCGCCTGAACAAGGACTGGACAGTGGCCGCCGGCACGCCGATGCGCTTTGCCGCCGGCTCAGGCGAGATGATGGCCAACGGCCGGCCTGCGCCTTATGCGCTGTTCAATGGCCGCATCGACGGCGTGCGCCTTTCCGGCAAAGTGCTGCATCCCACCGACATGATCCGTGTCGCCACTGCGACCAAACTGGACGAAGTCGCGGGCGATGACGTGCGCGGCTTCTGGGATTTCGGCCGCGGCATCGGCACCCTCACGGTGCATGACGCGACGGCGGCGGCGTGGAACGGGCGCGGCGTGAACTGGCCGCAGCGCGCCATGAAGGGCTATCACTGGACCTCCAGCAAGGATTGGCGTCAGCAGCCGGGCGAATTCTCGGCGATGTATTTCCGCGAAGACGATCTGCTGGATGCGGAATGGATGCCGGGCTTCAGCTATACGGTGCCGCAAGGCCTGCGCAGCGGCATCTATGCGGTGCATCTGCAGCACGGCAAGTCCGAGCATTATGTGCCATTCTTCGTGGCCTCGCCCAAGGGCACAGCAACCGCGCCCACCGCGTTCCTGGTCCCCACCACCACCTATCTGGCCTATACCAACTGGACGCGCAATTTCGCCCAGTTGGAGCGCTATCCGGCCTTCCATTTCAATGCCGACGATATCGACTTCCTGATGCAGCATCCCGAGTTCGGGCGCGGCCTTTATGACCAGCATATTGACGGCACCCTGGTCACCCGCTCGTCCTGGCGCCGGCCGCTGCTGACAGTGACGCTCAAGACCTGGCTGCATCTGATCAATTCCGACACCCAGATCGTGGACTGGCTGGAACATGAGAAGATGCCCTACGACATCATCACCGATGACCTGCTGCACAAGGAAGGCGCCGGACTACTGGCGCGCTACCGCACGGTGATCACCGGCCAGCATCCGGAATATCAGTCGCCGGAAATCTTCACCGCCGTGAAGGATTATCTGGGTTCCGGCGGCCGCTTTATGTACTTGGGCGGAAACGGTTTCCAGAATCCCGCCGCCTGGCGCAATGACGGCATTCCCGCGGTTGAACTGCGCCGGCTGAACGAGAACTATTGGACGCCGCAGAATTTCGAGGGCGAGCGGCGCTTTGAGCTCAATGGCGTGGACAATCTGGAATGGGATCACACCTGGCTGACCCATAATCTGGGTCTGCGCTATGCCGGCACCACCTTCGGGTCGGGCAACACCTATTACAAGGTGCTGCCGGATTCGAAAAATCCGCGCGCCGCTTTCATCTTCGCCGGCGTCCACAACGAGATCATCGGCGATTATGGCACCCATTTCGGCGGCGCCGCGGGCGACGAGTTCGACCGGGTGGATTATGATGCCGGCACGCCGCGCCATGCCCTGCACCTGGCCAAGTCCGAAGGCACACCGCTGCCGGTCTGGGCCACGGGGCCGCTGGCGGCGCAGATGCGCGACGATTACGACAACAAGAATTATGCCTCGCTGACTTTCTTTGAAACGCCATCCGGCGGCGCGGTGTTTTCCGTGGGCTCCATGGCCTATATCGGGGCGCTGAACCATAACGGCTTCGACAATGACATCGCCCGCATCACCACCAATGTGTTGAAGCGCTTCTCGCAAGCCGCGCCGTTCAAAGCGCCGATCTAATGGCGGATTCCTCTGTCGCCGTGCCGGCCCTCAAGGGCAATATCGGCCGCTTCCAGCTGTTCGCCTTCGGCTTCGGCTCCATCATCGGCTCATCCTGGTGCGTGCTGGCGGGAAGCTGGATCGCCGCGGCCGGGCCGGGCGGGGCGGTGATTGGCTTTGCCCTGGGCGGCATCGTGGTGGCCTGTATCGGCGCCTGTTATGCCGAGCTGACATCGCGCATTCCCGTCACCGGCGGCGAGTTCAGCTTCGTGCTGCATGTCTTCGGCCGCGGGTTGGCATTTTATGTCGGCTGGTTCATTGCCTTTGCCTGGATCCTGGTCACCATTTTCGAAGGTCTCGCCATCGCCTGGCTGTTCGAGCGGCTGAACACCGGCATGCCCGATGTAATGCTGTACAATGCCGTCGGCACCAGCGTCACCCGCAACCAGCTGATCATCGGCTGCATCGGCGCCCCGGCCATCGCGCTGCTCAATTACCGGGGCGGCCAGGTGCTGGCGCGCTTCCACAGCCTACTGACTTATCTCTTCATCGGGGTGGCACTGGCGATGGTGGCGCTGATGCTGTCCCAGGGCGCGCCCGCCAATCTGGTGCCGCTATTGCCGGCACGCAATCCAGTATGGTGGGAAGGCGCGGCCGGTATCTTCGCCAATTGCGCCTTTCTGCTCTGCGGCTTCCAGGCGGTCAGCCAGGTGGTGGAGGAAAAATCCGCCCGCCTGCCATTTTCCGCCCTGTTTCGCATCCTGGTCCTGACAGTCGTCGCCGCCAGCGGCTTTTACTGCGTGGTGGTGATCGGCACCGCCATCATGATGCCTTGGCCGTCGTTGCCGCCCCACAGCCTTGCTTTTGTCGAAGCGGCGCGGCTGCTGCCGGCCAGCCGGGTGCTGGTGCCGCTGGTGCTGCTGATCGCCATTCTCTCCCTGCTCAAGACCTGGAACGGCTGCTTTCTGATGGCGTCGCGCACCTTGATCGCGCTGACGCGCGAGGGGCTGATGCCGGCCTGGATGAACAAGTGGCATGGCCGCACCGGGGTGCCGGCGCCCATCGTGCTGGTGATTTTCGTCATCAATGTCGCAGGACTCACCCTGGGCCGCGGCGCGGTGGGCATGCTGGTGGACGCCATCACCATCTCCCTGGTGTTCGGCTATGCCATCTGCTGTATCGGCCTGCCGGTGCTGCGCCGGCGCGAAGGTGCCCGCAGCGACGTGGTGGCAGCATCGAACCTGGCGGTGCTGGTCGGCGTGACCGGCGCGGTGGTGATGGCGGTGATGGCGGTGGTGATGCCGCTGGTCGCGGCCGGCGGCTTCCCGCCGGTGTTCTGGATCTTCCCCGTCTGGACCGGCATCGGAACGCTTGTGCTGCTGGCGATGCGCCGCCCCCGAATCTGAAAAGGAGAATGTCATGCTGGCCATGCTTGCCTTCGCCGCCGCCGCCCATGCCGGTATCCCCTATGACCCGCCATCCACGCCAATCGACAATCCAGTGGCGCGGGTGCAGCTCAGCGCCGGCAAGCCGGGCGAACTCACCAAGCCCCATGTCCATCTTACCAACCGGGTGATGATCTATTTCCAGGCGGGGACCAACACCATCCGCTATCCCGATGGCAGGAGCGCGCCTGAGCATTTCAGGGCCGGCGAAGTGCAATGGAACAACGCCATGGGCACCCATACCGCTGAGATCGCGGCCGCGGGGCCGGTGGACATCGTGCATGTCGAATTGAAATCTCCGCCCGTCCTGGCGCCCAAGGTCAACACCGCCGCGCCGGATCCCGAGCATTTCAAGGTCGAGCTCGACAACAACCAGGTGCGCGTCCTGCGGCTTCATCTGGGCAAGGGCGAAAAGACCCGCAGTTATGAGGCGCGGCTGGACCGTTTGCTGGTGCCGCTGACCGAGGCAAGAGTAAAGACCGTTGGCGCCGATGGCGTGGTGAAAAGCACCCAGCTCCGCCCCGGTGAAGTCCAATGGCTGGCGCCCGGCACTCAGAGCGATGAAAATGCCGGTGACGCGCCCTATGAGGCGATCTTGGTGGAGTTCAAGAAATGATCAGAACGGTCCTGCTTGCGGTGACGATCGCTGCCGCTCTGACCTTGCCTGGTTTCGGCCAACCGGCAGACGGCCTGTCGAGCGCCCTCTCTACGCTTTATCGCATGTCGAATGCGCAGACCCGCTCGATTTCGCCCGAAAATCCCACCGGCGAATCGGGCAGGGGCGCCATGGCGACGACCGGCACCGGCCAGAACGCGGCCAAATATTTGGGACGCGGCTGGAAGGTTAGTCCGTCCATCCTGGTGAAGGCAGGAGACCACGCAACCCTGGCCGATGTGTCCGGGATGGGCGCCATCCAGCATATCTGGCTGACCCCGGCGGTGGCCGCTTCTACCAGCTGGCGCAGCCTGATCCTGCGCATCTATTGGGACGGCGAGAAGGCCCCATCTGTCGAAGTCCCACTGGGCGATTTCTTCGCCATGGGCCTTGGCCAATATGCCCAGGTCAATTCGCTGCCGGTCACCGTCAATCCGGGCAGCGCCTTCAACAGCTATTGGGTGATGCCGTTCCGCAAGCATGTCCGGATAGAAGTGGAGAATCGCGCCGCCACCAACGCCACGCTCTATTTCCAGATTGACTATGCCTTGGGCGATGTTCCGGGCGATGCCGCTTATTTCCATGCGCAATACCGTCAGGTGAAGCCGCTGCCCGACAAGACGGACTATGTCATTCTCGATGGCGTGCGCGGCCAGGGCCAGTATGTCGGCACTTACATGACATACGGCATCCAGCATTCCGGCTGGTGGGGCGAAGGCGAGATCAAGTTCTTCCTGGACGGCGACAAGGAATTTCCCACCATCGCCGGCACCGGCACCGAAGATTACTTCAACGGCTCCTATGACTTTGTCAGTCCGTTGTCGCGCGCCTATCAACCCTTTTCCGGTCCCTATACCGGCCTGGTGCAGGTGTTGCGGCCGGAAGACCGCGAGACGGATACCCGCTTCGGGCTCTATCGCTGGCACATCACCGATCCGGTGCGCTTCCGCTCCGATCTCAAAATCACCATCCAAGGGCTGGGTTGGCAGCAGGTCGGCGCGGACCGGGTTTACCGGCCCATTCAGGAAAATATCTCGTCGGTGGCCTTCTGGTACCAGCGCGATCCGCACGCTCCTTACCCGGCCTTGCCGCCGGACGGTGAACTACAGCCCGGGCGCCGCTGAGAAAGGTGCCTGGTGGCTGGCCCTTTCAAAAATCGCCCTCGGCGACCTGGGCGCAAGGGATGCCGCGCGCGCGCCACATCTTGACGACCTGGTCGCGGTCATCAAAGGCCATGATCGGCTCCCAGCCGTCCGCCAGGATGCGGTCGAGCAGTTCACCCTTGACGGTGTAGTCCGGCCGCTTGTCGCGCGCGCTCCGCATGTAAAGCGGCCCGCTGAGATGGTGGTCCTGCAGCCACTTTTCCGTTTCCTTTCGCACCTCATCGGACCGGCCCGAGCAGAACACCAGCTTTTCCACCTTCAGCAGGTGACGTGCCAGTTCAACCATGTGAGGAATGGGACCATCCTTGTCGCAGGCCGCGAAAAACGCATTCCAGTTCTTGCGCGCGCTTTTGATGTGGTGAAGCCGATGGGTGCAGTCCGCCAGGGTGCCGTCCAGATCGAAAAGATAGCAACGCGCCATCGCGTCAGTGTTTCGGCGCGCCTTTGGGGGCATGATTGTGCTTGTTGTGCTCGCTCTCCTGGTTCATGCCATGCTCGCTGACCGCGAACTCGCTCTGGCGCGCGGATTTGTCGGGGCTGCGCAGGGGGGATGGCTCTGTGGTCCGTGCCGGCTGGCGGTTCTGCTTGACCTGCTCGTACGTCTTGGAAGCCATTTTTGTCTCCTTCTGGGCGATGGAACTCCTCAGCAGAAAACGTGCCGCACGGTCTTTGGTGCCTTGGGCGCGGCTCGCGATTGGGTTCCGGGAACGCGCAGGACGCGGACGCCATTAATCCGCAATTTTGGCTTCAAAAAGGGGTGAAAATGCTACCCGCCTAAGCGTCATCGCAGACACGCAGGTCAAAAAGTCGCCATTGCCGGACCTGTGAACGGACAGGTCGGGCATTTGCGAGCATTGACCGGAAAACAGCAGGGGCGGCGCGGCGAATTCATCGATAAAGATCGGGCTCTTCGCCGCCGCCTGGCTGGGTAGGCAGTCGGCATGGTCCAGACTTGTCGCCTGGATCAACGCCCGCGAACTGCATTCCGAGAGCTGTTGCACCCATTGCGCCCGGTAGGTCAGGCTGTTCATCCCATAAAGGCTGGCGCGGCGTGCCACCGTGACCTCATCCCAGGCCGGGTCTTTTTGCGGGAAGGCTTCTGCGATCTGTTCCGCGGTCAGGAATTTCATCTGCTCCGGCGGCACGGCAAACATCATGTTGGCCAGGAACGTTCCGACATGCATTTCTTCCAGGTAAGACAGCAATTCCTTGTGCAATGTCGTGAAATACTCGCTCAAATCCGCTTCGCTATGATTTCGCGCATCGGTGAAATAGGGTCGGTGAATGCCAATACGACCGGCT
>JAEKMB010000261.1 GCA_019508105.1 Alphaproteobacteria bacterium | reverse complement strand
CCATGGTGGCCAGCAGCGGCACCGGGGTGGCGCCGGCCTCGCGAATAGCATCCAGCGCGCCGGGGATTTCCAGCCGCCCATTGCCGAAGGCGGTGAGCATCGCCTCGCCGCGGTGCAGATATTGCTCCTCAAAGGTCTGCACCGTGGTGGTGAAAGGCACGAAACTGTTGGTTTCCTGCTTGAACTCGGCGATGGCGATGCGCATGGCGCTCTCCTATATGCTTTGCCGGCCGGGAATCGCCGCCAGCAGGGCCTTGGTATAATCGCTGCAAGGACGGGCGAAGATGTCCCGTGTCGGACCGCTCTCCACCACCTTGCCATGGCGCATCACCATCACCCGGTGACACACTTGCGCCGCCACCCGCATGTCGTGAGTGATGAACAGCATGGCCAGATTCATCTGGCGGCGCACATCGTCCAACAATTGCAGCACCTGGGCCTGCACCGTGACATCCAGCGCCGACACCGGCTCATCGGCGATCAGCACATCGGGCTTGAGCATCAGGGCGCGGGCCAGGCCGATGCGCTGACGCTGACCACCGGAAAATTCATGCGGCAGCCGGTTCATGGTTTCCGGGTTCAGACCCACCAGCCGCAGGATATCGGCGGCCCGGGCGCGCGCCTGTCTGGGCTCCTCGCCATAAACGCGCGGCCCCGCGGTGATGATGTCGCCGATGGTCTGGCGCGGATTGAGGGAGGAAAAGGGGTCCTGAAACACCATCTGGATGCGGCGGCGCAGCGGACGCAGCGCGCGCGCCTTCATATGGGCGATGTCAGCGCCGTCCAGCAGCACCTCGCCGCCATCGGGGTCCAGCAGGCGGATCATGCAGCGCGCCAAAGTGGACTTGCCGCTGCCGGATTCGCCCACAATGCCCAAAGTCTCACCCCGGCTCAGAGTCAGAGAGACATCGTCTACCGCCGTGGTAACTGTGCCGCGCCCAAACAGCCCGCCGCGGCGGAAGCGCTTGGTAAGACCGCTCACCTGCACCAGCGGCCGGGCATCGGGCGGCGGCGGCAACCGGCTTTCGCCGCGCGGCACCGCCGCGATCAGGGCGCGGGTATAGGAATGGGCGGGCTTGCCCAGCACATCACCCACCAACCCGTTTTCCAGCACCCGGCCATGGCGCATCACCGCCACCTTGTCGGCCATGTCCGCCACCACGCCAAAGTCATGAGTGATGAACAACACACTCATCTCCCGCTCGGCCTGGATTTTCTTGATAAGCTTCAGGATTTGCGCCTGGGTAGTCACGTCCAGCGCCGTGGTCGGCTCGTCGGCGATCAGGAGCTGCGGCGACAAGGACAGCGCCATGGCAATCATCACCCGCTGGCGCTGCCCCCCGGACAATTGGTGCGGATAGGCTTTTAGCAATTCGTCGACATCTTTCAGGCCCATCTGACTCAAAAGGTCCGCCGCCTGCCGCAGAGCTTCGGCTTCGGAAATAGCGCGGTGGGCACGGATCTGTTCGGTGACCTGCCGCCCGATCGCCACCACCGGATTGAGCGCCGCCATCGGGTCCTGGAAGATCATGGCGATGTCGCGGCCGCGCCGCTTGCGCATCGCTTCCGGCGTTTGTTGCAAAAGGTCCTGGCCATCGAACAGGATCCGGCCGCTCGCCGCCGTTACTCCGCGCGGCAACAGTCCCATGATGGCATGCGCGGTCAGAGACTTGCCCGAGCCGGATTCACCCACGATGCAGACAATCTCGTTGCGCCCCACCTCCAGCCTGACATCATCCACCGCCAAGGGCCGGTCCGCGCTGGGCGGCAGCGCCACGGTGAGGTTCTGTATAGAGACCAGCGGCATATCAGTGCCTCCGCCGGGGATTGAGGGCGTCGTTCAGCCCGTCGCCCACGAAGTTCAGCGCCAGCACTGTGACCATGATGGAGACACCGGGCAACACCGTGGTCCACCAGGCCACCCACATGGCCGAGCGCGCCCCGCCGATCATGCTGCCCCAGCTTAAAAGATTGGGATCGCCCAGCCCCAGAAAGCTCAGCGCCGATTCCGCCAGGATGGCATTGCCCACCATCATGGAACTGATCACCACAATGGGCGGCAGGGCATTGGGAAGAATTTGCGTGAAGATGATGGCGGTGTCGCGCATTCCCAGCGTGCGCGCCGCCTCGACGAATTCCCGGGAACGCAGAGTGAGAAACTCGCCGCGCACCACCCGCGCCACCTGCGGCCAGGAAATCAGGGCGATGCCGATCACCGCCGATTCCAGGCTGGGCTGCAGAAATGCTACCAGCACCATCAGGAGCACAAAGGCGGGAATGATCTGGAAGAACTCTGTCAGCCGCATCAGCAGATCATCCACCAGCCCGCCATAATAGCCGGCCAGTGCACCCAGCAGGATGCCCACACACGTGGCGCACAGTGTGGCGGAAATCCCCACCAGCAGCGAGACCCGCGCGCCATAGGCCAAGCCTATCATCATGTTGCGGCCCAGGACGTCACTGCCCGCGGGCAGGCCGGGCGCGCCGGGCGGGAGCAGCGGCATGCCGACAATGGCGAAAGGACCGCGTGCGAACAGCAGCGGCGCCGCCAGTGCAATCATCACAATCGCCACAAAGACCGCAAAGCCGAACAGCGCGGTGGGACGGGAAAAGAAGCGGCGTGCAAAATTCATCGCCCCAACTCAACCCGGGGATCGGCGATGGAATAGGCGATGTCGGTGACCAGGTTGAACAGGCTGACCAGTATGGCGGTGACAATGAAGATGCCCAGCAGCAGGGGATTGTCGCGGCTGGTCACCGCTTCATAGGCGAGGGTGCCGACTCCAGGCCAACTGAAGACATTTTCCACCAGCACATTGCCGCCCACCAGGATAGACGCCTGCAGGCCGGCAAAGGTGATCAGCGGGATCAGCGCATTGCGCAGGATATGGCGGCGCGCCACCTGGCGTTCGCTGATGCCCTTGGCGCGCGCCGTCTTGACGAAATCCTGGTCAGCCACCTCGATCATGGCGGTGCGGGTCAGGCGGGCATAGCTGGCCATGAAATAGAGCGCCAAGGTGGTGCCCGGCAGCAGGATATGCACCGCCACGTCGGCCATCCGCGCCAGGCCGGTATAATCGGCGCCCATGGTCTCGATGCCGAAAGGCGGCAGCCAGCCCAGCCACACCGCAAACAGCAGCATCATCATCATGCCCAGCCAGAACTGCGGCACCGAATAGAACAGCATGGAAAGGATGGTATTGGCGCTGTCCAGGACCGAGCCCGGCCGCCGCGCCGCTATACTGCCCAGCCAGATGCCGCCCGCCGCCGCCACCACCAGCGCAAAGGCATCCAGCAGCAAGGTGTTGGGCAAGCGTTCCAGGATGAGCGACAGCACCGGCCGGCGCAGCACATACGACGTGCCCAAATCGCCATGCGCCACGGTATCCATGTATTTCCACAACTGCACCGGCAGCGGCTGGTCGAGGCCATATTCGACCCGCAGGCTTTTCATATAGGCTTCGTCGGCATAACCCGCCTGCCCCGCCATCACAGTGGCGGCATCACCCGGCGCCAGGCGGATCAGGAAAAAACTCAGCAGCACCACCGCGATGGCGACCAGCACCGTCTTGACCAGACGCATGGCGATATAGCGCGGTTTCATGCCCCGACTTTCATGCCAACGTAACCGCGCCCAGGCCGTCGGTGGGGCCATTGGGCCCCATGATGACGTTTTTCAGCCGCTTGTTGTGGAAAAACAGGGGATAGCGCTCAAACAGCCACAGCATGGCGACGTCCCGGGTCAGGATATGCTGCAGCTTGCTGTAACAGGCTTGCGCTTCAGCCGGATCGACCGCCACCGCGGCTTGCGCAAACAGCTTGTCCACTTCCGGATTGACATAACCCTGCAGGTTGGTCAGCGGCACACCCTTGCGGATGTTGGACGACAGATAGAAGCGCGAGGTGCCAATGGCCGGATCGCCGTATTCGCCATAAGAATTGGAGTCGACGTCGAATTCCCAGTCGCCGCTGCGCCGGCTCTGGGTCGGCCAATCGACGGCTTCCAGGGTTGCGTCCAGCCCCACTTCGGCCAGGCACTGCCTGATGTAATGGCCGATGCGAGTCCAGGCGCCGCCGCCGTCCGGCACCAGCATGAGGCCGAAGCGATGGCGCACGCCACCCGGGCCCGGCTTGCATCCCATTTCATCCAGCAGGGCGCGGGCGCGCGCCGGATCATAGGGATATTTGACCAGCGCTTTTTCGTCGTAATAGGGCACGGTCGAAGGAATAGGCCCGTCCGCCACCTTGCCTTCGCCGTAATTGATGGCCTTGACCAGGAACTCGCGGTCCACCGCATGCAGAAAAGCGGCGCGAGCGCGGCGGTCGCTGAACGGCCAGCGCCGCATGTTCGCTTCCATGATCATGATCTCGGCGGTGCCGTTATAGGCATCGCTGCGGGTCACGATATTGGGATTGGACCTCAGGCGCGACGACACTACCGTATCAATATCGTCAGCCATGGCGATATCCACCGCGCCCGTCTCCATCGCCACCAGCCGCTGCTCCGGCGTGGCGCAGAGGCGGAAATAGATGCCGTCCATGCCGGGCTGGCCCTTGCGCCAATAATGGTCGTTGCGCGCCAGGTGGACATATTCGCCGCGCTTCCATTCGGCGAACTTGAACGGCCCGGTGCCGATGGGTTTGAAATTGTAGGGGTTGGTGCGGAAATTGGTGCCTTCATAGATATGCGCCGGCATCATCGGCGCGTTGGACGCCATGAAGGATATCAGGAAGGCATTGACCGGCTTCTTCAACTTGAAAATGATAGTATAATCGTCCGGCATCACCATATCGGCGATCTGGCCAAAGGCATTGCGGCTGCGCGGATTGACCTGGGGCAGCATGGTGCCGCAACTGAACGCCACATCGCGGGCGGTGAATTTCACCCCGTCATGCCAGGTCACGTCATTGCGCAGGTGGAAGGTATAGGTCAGCCCGTCGGGCGACATCTCAAAGCTGCGCGCCAGGTTGGGATGCGGCTTGAATTTCCAGTCGAACAGCAACAGCGCTTCGTGAATATTGCCGCAGATCTCCTGCATGATGCGGGTATTGAGCAGCGGCCAATTCAGATGCGCCGGATCAGCGAACATCATGGCGGTGATGACGCGGTTGTTGCCCGCCCGCGCGTTGGACGCCGGCCAGGCCTGCGCCGGATAGGCCAGCAGGCCCGCCGCGCCCAGCACGGCCCGGCGATCCACAGTCATCAGCCGCCCGCCGACATTTTATCGAGCGGGAACACCGGCCGGCGCAGCTTTGTATACGGCAGCCGGGTGATGTCGGAGGTGCAGGGACCGGAGGTGTTGACGGTGAACTCCCCCGCCGCGATCCGGCCCCAGGCGACGCGGTGACCCACCGCCGCCTTGATGCCGATCATGCTGAGCTCTTCCGGATTGATCCCCTGGCTGCGCCACTGCCCCAGATCAAAGGGCGGCAGCTTCTTGGACGTGAGCAGGATGGTAAGGCCGCGATGGCGCACCACCGCGCAAAGTCCCATGCGGATGATCTTGCCCAGCGAGCCGACCAGGTGGGAATTCTTGTCTTCGAGCTCGAACACCCCGTCGCTGCGCGAGATCAGTTCGACCTCCAGGGTTACCGGGCCCTGGTCCAGTGGGCTGCCCTTGCCGCCGATCGGCAAGGTGATCTTGCCGCCGATGGGAATGTCTTGCAGCGCCGCCACGCTCTCGGCATCCGTGATGGCGACACCGGCGCCCTGGATGTCGTACTTCAGCAGCGCCCGCATCACATCGGTGCCGTCGCCCGGTGCGCCGCCGCCAATATTGTCGGACGGCTCGACCAGCAGTACAGGCCCCTTGCCGCCGAACTTGTAGTTGCTGTCCTTGAATTCGCGCACCACGGTATCAAGGTCATGCTGCTTGGGGATGCCGTCTTCGCGCATATCCCAGGCGATCTGGCTCAGCTCGCGCAGGCCTTCCTGCGCCGCCGCCTCCTCGCCCTCGGTGATGATGCTGAAGGCCACGCCGGCATAAGGCACGTCCGAAAAGGCATAGCCGCCGACAATGTTCACCGCCAGCACGCCGGGAATTTCCTTCTCCATGCGCCGCGCCGCATCTTCCAGCGCCCGCATCGGCCCGTCGCGGGTGCCGGTGCCGGTGGGCGGCCACACGATCGGCAGCGGGCCAACAATTCGGTTGAGAGCACCGCGCTGTCGAACTGGTCGGTATGCGGGCATTCCCGGTAGAAGATCATGCAATCCGACAGCGCCCCCATCTTGGGCGTCAAAGTGCCGTGCAGGTCGCCCACACAATAGATGGGCAGCTTTTCCGCTCCCGGGAGGCTGCGAATACGCACCATCAGCTCGCCTTCGGGATCATCGCATGCGCTGGTGACCATGGCGCCGTGCAGGGACAGATGAATGGCATCCAGGCCCTCCGCCAGCGCCTTTTTCAGCACCGGCTCGACCTCGCTCCAGAATTGTTCGAACACGGCATGGTCCACCGTGGCATCGGCACCGCCGGTATAGACAGCGCTGGGCACGACCTCCCAGCCTTCGCGCTCGGCGACGCTGAGAAAGCCGTCGATCTGCGAGGCATCGCCCCGTCGCGCCGTGATCTCCTTGCCGCGGTGGATGGTGAAACCCTCCAGACCGGTCATGCCGCCGGTGAAGGAATGGGTTTCGTGGAATATGCCTGCGAGAAAAACCCTGGTCATGCTGCACCCTTTTGCCCGGCAAACTTTCGGCGGTTTTGGATGCGTCCGCAAGCGCTGCCGCGCTGCACAATTGGCCTGAGGGCATTTTCCCGCCACCATGCGCGGGACGGGAACTGATTTGCTGATCCTCAAACTCACCATTGTGCCGCTGGCCTTGCTGCTGTTCGGCATCATCGATCGCCGGCATGGCCCGCGTGTGGCCGGCTGGCTGTCGGGCTTTCCCATCGTGGGCGGCCCGCTGCTGCTGTTCCTCACCCTGGACCAGGGCGCCGGCTTCGGCAGCCAGGCGGCGCTGGGCGCCTATTTCGGGCTGGTGCCCTGGCTCAGCTTCGCCATGACCTATGCCTGGTGTTCCCGCATCTTGCCCTGGTTCTGGTGCACCCTGATCAGCTTTGCGGTGTGGACGGCGGTGGCGGTTCTCTCCGTGGCGTTGCAGGACGACCCGCGCTGGCTGGAACTCCTGCCCTTTGCCGCCTTTCTTGGAGCCCAATTCTGCTTTCCGCGCGGCGAACCATCAGACGAGGAGCGCGAACATGTCTGGTGGGGCCTGCCGGCGCGCATGATCGCCGGCGCGTCGCTGACCGTGGTGATCACCCAATTCTCGGCAGCGCTGGGCACCCACTGGTCGGGGCTTTTCACCACCTTCCCGGTGATGGGCTCGATCATCGCCATTTCCAGCCATCTGCAATATGGCCGCCATGCCGTGCAGGAAGCGGTGGCGGGCCTGGCCATGGGCCTGGCCTCGGTGGGGGTGTTCTGCTTTTGCCTTTACATGCTTTTGAGTATCACCGGCATCTGGACGGCGTTCAGCCTGTCGCTGCTGGCCTGCACCACGGCCCATGCCCTGACGTGGCTGCTGTTCAAGCAGAAGAAAGTCTAGGCGATATCCTTCGCCGCGCCGTGCACCGCCTCCAGGGTGGTGTCGATCACCGCATCGTCATGTTCGAAGGAGACGAACCAGGCGCCGCGTTCCAGCACCCGCACGCCGCGCTTGAGCAGCGCATGGGCGAATTTCACATATTGCGCCTTGTCGCTTTTCAACAGGTCGCGATAGTTCCTGGCTGGCGCCTCCAGACCGAAGCCGACATGGAACATCAGTTCAAAGCCGGTGACCTGGGCCTTGAGGCCCGCAGCTTTGAGAATTTCGCGGATGCCCTCCTTCAGCCGCACGCCGCGTTTTGACGCGCTTTCATAGCCTTCCGGGGTGAGCGCTTTTTGCGTCGCCACCATCGCCGCCATGGTGACCGGCTGGGCATTGAAGGTGCCGCCATGCAGCACGCCGCCGGTGACGAACAGGTCCAAAAGATCGGCGCGCCCCACCAAAGCCGCCACCGGAAAACCATTGGCCACCGCCTTGGCGAACAGCGATAGATCGGGGGTCACACCAAAGCGCGCCTGCGCGCCCGAGCGGCCCAAACGGAAACCGGTGATCACCTCGTCAAAGATCAGGATGGCGCCGTGTTTGCGGCAAGCGGCAGCTGCACCTTCCAGGAAACCGGCGGCTGGGGTGATGGCGCCCTGGTTGCACATGGCCGGCTCCATGATCACGCCGGCGATATCGCCCTTGGCCAGCCGCGCTTCCAGCCTGGAAAGATCGTTCCAGCCGATCACATCCAGCCCCGCAGCGTCCACCGGGTCTTGTCCCACAGTGCCCGGCACCAGCACCGGCGCCTCTTCCGGGCCGGCCGCATTCTGTGCCGGCGCGGTGGACCACAGGATATTGTCGAACCAGCCATGATAATGGCCTTCAAACTTCAGGATGATGCGCTTGCGGGTGGCGGCGCGGGCCAGGCGGAAGGCGGCCTGCGCCACTTCCGAACCGGAAGAGCCGAAGCGTAGCCGCTGGGCGCTGGGAATGCGCTCGCACAATATCTTTGCCGCCTCGAATTCGATCTCGGACTGGGCGGCATAGAGAATGCCTTTCTCCACCTGGTCCTTGACCGCCTGTTGCACGGTTTTGGGCGAATGACCCAGGATCATCGCCCCCATGCCGCAGTAATAATCAATCAGCCTGTTGCCATCGACATCGATTAGGTAAGCGCCTTCGCCACGCTGGAACACCAGCGGGCCGCCCGCCATGCCAATGCGGAAATTGCTGTTGATGCCGCCGGCAATATGCTTGGCGTTTTCCGCGACCAGGGCCGCGGAACGATCGAACGACAATGACATGCAAAATCCCCTGGTCTTCTTGTTATGCGCGGGAGCCTATTCCGGGGAGGCTTTTCGGGCAAATTGACAAAGCCCCGCCGCCGCCGGAAGCTTGCCAAAAAGAGGCGTGAAACATGCGGCATTTGACCATTGCAGTGCTGGGCGCGGCGCTTTTCACATTTTCGCCTGCGCTAGCCGCTGATTATTTTCCTCCCAAGGGGGATGCCTGGACCACCCACACCCCCGCCCAGGAAAAGCTGGATCCCGCCAAGCTGAAAGCGGCGATCGACTATGCCATTTCCGCCGAGCTGACTTATCCGCCGGAACTGGCCAAGGTGGCCGACATCCGCGACCTGCGCATTTCTGTGCCGCTGAAATATGCCGGCGAGGCTTTCAACACCCCGATCGGGCCGCTGAAGGCCCATGCTCCGGCTAACGGCATCATCATCCGCCACGGCTATATCGTGGCGGAATGGGGCAAGACCCGCGACGTGGACATGACCTTCTCGGTGACCAAGACGTTTCTGTCCTCCACCGCCGGGGTCGCCTTCGACAAGGGCATGATCCGCAACATCAATGACCGGGTGATTGATTATGTGAAGCCGACGCCGGATTTCATGCTGCCGCACAACCAGCCCATCACCTGGAACGACATGCTACGCCAGCAATCGGGCTGGATCGGCACCATGTGGGGCAAGCCCTGGTGGGCGGACCGTCCCGACAACGGCAAGCCTTACAGCGAGTTGGTCAAGGGTCCGCCGCCGGTGGGCAAGGCGTGGAAATATAATGACGTGCGGGTGAATGCGCTGGCGCTGGCCCTCACCGATTTGTGGAAGCGGCCGCTGCCGGAGGTGCTCAAGGAATATGTCGCCGATCCCATCGGCATGTCGGATAGCTGGCACTGGGAGGGATATGACAACTCCTGGACCGAGATTGATGGCAAGCGCATCCATGTGGTGTCGGGCGGCGGTCATTGGGGCGGCGGCATGTACATCTCGGCGCGCGACCAGGCGCGGCTAGGCCTGCTCGGTCTCAACAAGGGCAAGTGGGACGGCAAGACCATTCTTTCCGACAAGTGGGTGGCGATGGCGCGCACCCCCACCGGCCCCAATCCCGGCTATGGTTTTTGCAACTGGTATCTCAACACCGGCAAGCAGCGCTATCCGGCGGCGCGCGAGGACAGCCTGTCCTACAATGGCGATGGCGCCAACATCATCTTCGTGGATTATCAGCACGACATGGTGGCGGTGGTGCGCTGGATTGACGGCGACAAGATGAAAGAGTTTGTGCGCCTGCTGATCGCGGCGACCGGCGAGCCGGCGCCGTGAGCACCTTGGATCTCAGTCGCCGCGCGACCATCGCGGCCGGACTGGCATTCGCTACGGGCGCGCGGGCTTCTGATAAGCGCATCGTCACCATCGTGGGCTCTGGCGCGCAAGGC
>JAEKMB010000318.1 GCA_019508105.1 Alphaproteobacteria bacterium | reverse complement strand
ATTTCGCCGGCCAGGACCTGAAAGGCAAGATCGTGGTGGTGATCAGCGGCGGTCCGGCCGACATTTCCGGCGCCATCAAGTCCAACGCCCGTTTTGAGCGCAACGAAGAATTGGGCAAGCTGGGCGCGCTGGGTGTGATCGCGCTCACCACGCCCCAGCAGGTGGAAATTGCCTGGGAGCGGCAGAAGCTGCTGGCGCGCGGGCCCGGCATGTACCTGGCCGATGCGGCCCTGCGCGACACCAAGGGCGCTTTCTTCACCGCCACCTTCGATCCCGGCCAGGCCGAAGCTCTGTTCCAGGGCAGCGGCCACAGTTTTGCGGAACTGTCGGCGCTGGCGGATGCATCAAAGCCGGTGCCGCGCTTTGCACTGCCCTGGCGCCTCAAAGCCTCGGTGGTCACCCGGCACAACAGCCTGACCTCACCCAACATTGTGGCCAGGCTGGACGGCAGCGATCCGAAGCTGAAATCGGAATATGTCGCCGTGTCGGCGCACCTGGACCATTTGGGGATCGGTGCGCCGATCAAGGGCGATGCGATCTACAATGGCGCGATGGATGATGCTTCGGGCGTCGCCACAGTGCTGGACATCGCCCATCGCCTCAAGACAGGTGCACGACCCAAACGCTCCATCCTGTTCCTGCTATTCACCGCCGAGGAAAAGGGGCTGTTGGGCTCCAGCTTTTATGCCCGCCGTCCCACTGTGCCCAAGGGCAGTATCGTGGCGGACCTGAATTTCGACATGCCGCTGCCGCTCTGGCCGCTCAAAAGCGTCTATGCGCCGGGCCAAGACGAAAGCAGCCTGGGCGCCGACATGCGGGCGGTGGCGGCGGCGCAAGGCCTTGAGACGGTGCCGGATCCGCTGCCCGACCGCAACGTCTTCATCCGCACCGATCAGTTCAGCTTTGTGCGCCAGGGCGTGCCGGCGCTGGTGTTTAAGTTCGGCTTCGCCAAGGACACGCCGCAATTCGCCATCGAGCATGACTGGCGCGCCAACCGCTATCATTCCCCGTCTGACGATCTGGATCAGCCGGTTATGAAGGAGGAAGCGGTGAAGCTGGACGCTTTCGTTGCGGCCATCACCATCCGCGTCGCCAATGCCGGGATGCGGCCGCAATTCCTGCCGGACAGCATTTTCCGCAAAAACTGATCAGCCGCGCGAGGTGCGGCTGACGCGCCGGAAGCGGGACAATTCGCGGCTGGCCGGCGCGAAATCCGGCTTGATCGCCAGCGCCTGGTTATAATCGCGATAGGCAGCTTTGACGTCTCCGCTTTCTTCCTCGATCACGGCACGGCTGTAATAGGCCGCATGCAGGTTGCTGGCGTTCAGCGCCAGGCCCTGCGCGATATCGGTGCGGGCCTCGTCATAGCGCTTCATCGCCACCAGTACGCCGGCGCGGCTGACATAGGCATCGCCCAGCGTCGCATCCAGCGCGATGGCGCTGTTATAGTCGCTTAGTGCCGCGGCATTGTTGCCCAACCTTGCCTGGATCACACCGCGGTCCACCATCAGCGCGGCGCGATGGATCATGCGCGGATCGCTGAGGGCGGTATCGCAAGCCGCAAGACCATCCTTGAGTTCACCGAACCCGGCGGCGGCCTCCGAACATTTGGTGGCGGCGCTGACATTGTAGATCACCTGCTGGATTTCCGGCGCGGCCTGCGCAGCCATAGTCAGCAGAACGGCGAAGCCCGCCATGGCGAGAAACAGTTTCATGAAACACTCCCTGGATGGATCCGTTCGCTTGGCGGAGTCCTTGCCGCGGAATCTACACCCGCACTGTTCGCATGGCGCGGGACAAAATGGGCGCGGACATTAAAAAAACCAGCCGCCGCGGGCATTTGCCTGACAAAGAGGCAGGCGCATTTTGCCGTCCCTGGTTGATCCGTAGGCATCCTATTGCTTGGGTCATGCCGCACTGCACCACAACAGCGTTATCAATGCCGGAATGGCATTGGCCTTTGGCCGCCGGCAAGGCGCAGGTTTGTGCCGGTGAATTCTTGAGCGTTATAGTCATACGGCTCGGGGGAGCCATGTCCGACATTCCGGTAAACCGCGAATTCTGGAACAGGCTGATCAGGGAAGTCAGGACGCGAACCCGCGGCCGCGCCGATCCGGAAGAGCTTCTGCATGCCGCTTACCTGCGCCTGCTGCGCTATCGCGCCCAGCAGACGGTTGAAAATGTTGGCGCTTTCCTGGTGCGGACGGCGGTGAATATCGGCGTGGACAATTACCGCCATGATCGCTTTATCGCCGATGTCGCGCCCGAAGATGCAGGCCTTCAGGAAAATTCGCCCCTGCAGGATGAGGTTTTGGCCGCCCGCGTTCGTCTAGAGAGGGTCCGGGAGGGTCTTTCCCGCCTGACGCCACGCACCCGCGAAGTATTCCTGATGCATCGACTCGACGACATGAAGTACCGCGAAATCGCCGAGCAGCTGGGAATCAGCCAGAGCGCGGTGGAAAAACATATCGCCAAGGCCGCCCTGTTCCTCACCGAATGGACGGAGGGCTGGTGAAAAAGCGCGACCCGCTGCCAGCACCCCAGACCCGGGCGGAAGCCGCCGCTTGGCTGGCGCGGCTGCATGCCGATGACCGCGACGCGGCGGACGAGGCGGCATTCCGCGCCTGGCTGGCGGCCAGCCCGCAACATGCCGACGCTTTCGAGGCGGTGGACCGGGCCTGGAGCGATGTCGGCGGTCTGAGCGATCTGCGCAGGGATTTTCGCCGCACCCCGCCCGTCCGTTCCGTTGCCAGCCGCCGCGCGCTTCTGGCGGGGATGGGGATTCTCGCGGTTACGGGCAGCAGCGTCCTGTTCTGGCGCCCGGCCAACGCCAAGGTCTATGAGACCGATGTGGGCGAGCAGAAGCATGTGTCGCTGGATGACGGCAGCCAGCTTTTCCTGGATGCCCAGACCCGCATGTCCGTGTCGTTCAGCGAAACCGCCCGCACTGTGGACATGCAGTATGGTCGGGCAAATTTCCGCGTCGTACCCGATGCCAAACGCCCTTTCATCGTCGAGGCGGCGGAGCACAGGATCGTGGCCACACGCTGCAATTTTGATGTGCGCTGCCAGGACGGCCAGGTCCAGGTGGTGTTGATCCATGGCGAAGCCGATGTGAAACCGGCCGCGCCCGGGGGCGGGGAGGGCGCAAGGCTCAGGGCCGGCGACCGCCTGGTCGCCTCCAGCGAGGTGGAAAAGCGCGACAAGCCCGACCTCAGCCATGTGCTCGCCTGGCAGACGGGCTATGAGATGTTCGACAAGGAAGACCTCGCCCATGCGGTGGAGGAAATGAACCGCTATTCCACCGTCAAGCTGGCGGCGGACCCCAGCGTGGCGAGCCTGAAAGTCAGCGGCATGTACCGGGTGGGCGACAATGCCGCCTTTGCCCGCGCCCTTTCCAAGCTGCTTCCCATCGATGTCCGCCAGGCGGGGGATACCCTGATGCTCACGGCCGATTCGGAACCCTGAAAAAAGAGGTGGGGAAAGTCCCCGCCCCGAACGTCTCTTCTCCATAGCGGCCCATCAGCGGCCGAAGCCAGAGGGGAATTCATGGCCATATCACGCTGGAGCGCGCTGCGCTCGGTCCTGTTCGGCGGTGTCGCCGTCCTGTCCATCAACGCCGCCGCCGCCGCCCAGGACACCAAACTGTCCTTGCAGGAACAGCCCATGTCTGACGCGCTGCGCAGCGTGGCGCAGAAGACGGGCGAAAGCATTCTCTTCACCCCGGAATCGGTGGAAGGCCTCAAGGCGCCCGCCATCTCCGGCGAGATGGACGCTCGCCAGGCGGTTTCCATGCTGACCCGCGGTACCGACCTGGAAGTGGTTTCCGACGGCTCCAATGGACTGATCGTCCGCCGCCCTTTCATGCGCCGGGCGGTCGAGCAGGTGCCGCAGACCGTCGGTGGCGCACCGGCGCCGGTAGAAAATCTGGTGGTCAACGGCTTCCGTTCCAGCCTTGAACAGTCATTGGACATGAAGCGCCAGTCGCTGGACGTGTCCGACAGCATTCTGGCCGAAGACATCGCCAAGTTCCCCGACCTCAATGTTTCGGAATCCCTGCAACGCATTCCCGGCATCACCCTGGCGCGCGACCAGGGCGAGGGGCGCCAGATCTCGGTGCGCGGCCTCAACTCCACCTTCACCCGCGTGCGCATCAACGGCATGGAGGCGCTGGCCACCACCGGTTCCGAAGACGTGTCGGGCGGCGCCAATCGCGGCCGCTCCTTCGACTTCAATGTTTTCGCCTCCGAACTGTTCAGCCAGCTGACCGTCCACAAGACGGCCAGCGCGGAAGTGGAAGAAGGCTCGCTGGGCGCCACGGTGGACCTGCATACCGCCCACCCCTTCGACAAGCCCGGCTTCACCCTCGTGACCTCGGGCCAGGCGGGCTACAATAATCTGTCGGGCAGCTTCAATCCGCGCTTTGCGGGGCTGGTTTCCGACACTTTCATGGGCGGAAGGCTGGGCGTGCTGGTTTCAGCCGCCTACCAGATCCAGAACGCCAATGAAGTCGGCTCCAGCTCGGTGCGCTTCCAGAACGACAACACGGCGCAAAATGCCGCCCATAGCCCACCCAACATCGCCGGCTGCGTTACCAATGTAACGGGCGCATCTTCGCAATGCGCCGCCGGCCAGCGTTTTGGCTATGTCGCCTTCAATCCGCCGGCCGCGCTAACCGGGACCAATCCGGCCCAGACCTTCACCGCGGCCTCCGCCACCGCGCCCAACCGTCAAACGGTGGGAGCGGTCGCCAACGGCGCCAACTTCAATTCCGGCACGCTGCCCAACAATTACGACGTTGTGAACGAAGCCTTCCATCCGCGTTTTCCGCGCTATGACGACATCACCAATCATGAAAAGCGCCTGGGCGTGACGGGTTCAGTGCAGTTTCAGCCTGACGATCAGACCCTCTTTACGCTGGACGCGCTATTCGCCGATTTCGCGGTGGTACGCAACGAGGCGTATCTGGAAGCGGAGTCCTTCTCCAACAACAATGTCAGCAACTCCATCGCGGGTCTGGGCGCGCCCATTCTGGGCCTGGGCAGCATCGGGGTGCTGAATTACAATGTCGATCCCGCCACCAACAATCTGAACTATGTCCAGGCCACCAATGTGGGCCTGAGGTCCGAGCACCGCCTCGACCATCTCGATACCCGCTTCACCGAAATCACCCTGGATGCCAACCACGAATTCAGCGATGTCCTGAAGGTTCATGGCTTGTTGGGCTTTTCCCAGTCCAACCACAACAATCCCATCCAGGCCACTCTGACGATGGACTATGACTGCACCGCCGGCACCTCTTCGACCGGTACCACCGCAGGGTGCCCCGGCGGCCAGGCAGGCGGCGCCGGCAGCCTGGCCAATCCCTATTCCTTCGATTACCGCGGCGGCTTCAGCCGGCTTCCGGCACTGAATTACGGCAATGTCGATGTGACATCGACCAATGGCTGGTTCCTGTCGCAAATCCGCGAGCGCCAGAACTACGTCCATAACAGCTATCGCACCATCCAGGCTGACTTTTCCTGGAAGGCGTTCGACTGGCTGAACGTCAAGGGCGGCATCGATTACAAGAACTATGGCTACAGCGCCACCATTACGGCGCGCACCAACGGCACCACCGCCAGCCAGGACAATATCATTCCGGCGGCGATCGCCACCAACGCCGCGCTGGCGGCCAACTCCCAGCTGGTCAATCTGCATGGCATCACTGTCGGAGCCGGCACGCCGACGGTCTGGGCGGTCCCCAGCATCGACGGCTTCAACAACCAGTTCCAGATATTCAACCAGACCGCCTTCCAGACCGTGCAGGCGGCCGGCGCGGCGCCATGCAATGTGTCACCGGGCTGCGGCGCCTTCCAGCAGGGGCCGGGCCAGTTCCTCAGCCAGAACGGTATTGTGCATGAGAGCGACATGGGCGGCTGGATCCAGGCTGACTGGAATGCGCAATTCTATGGCGTGCCCTTCCGCGGCAATATCGGCGGCCGCTATGTCGAGACCACCCAGAACTCGGTGGGCTACAGCTTCGATCCGGTCGCCAAGTCGATCATCACCACTCAGCTGTCACGCACCTATCACGACTTCCTGCCCTCCGTGAACGCGGTTTTGGAGCCGGCCGACAATTTCCTGATCCGCGGCGCCGCGGCGTTTGTGATGGCGCTGCCCGACCTGGGCAGCTTGCTGCCGGGCGGCGCCACTGCCACCGTATCCGGCTCCAACTTCAATGTGACCGAGAACAATCCCAACCTG
>JAEKMB010000317.1 GCA_019508105.1 Alphaproteobacteria bacterium | reverse complement strand
TTGGACCTGGCGCGCGCCGGCCCGGATGGCGGCCAGCGACACCGCCACCGCCTGTTCGGTGTCGTTATGGGCATGGATGCCCAGATTGGCATCGGGCAAGGCCGCCTTCACCGCGTCGACGATGCGCGTGACGTCTTCCGGCATGGAACCGCCATTGGTGTCGCACAGCACCAGCCATTGGGCGCCGGCATCATGGGCGGCTTTCAGGCAGGACAAGGCATAGGCCGGATTTTCCTTGTAGCCGTCAAAGAAATGCTCGGCGTCGAACAACGGCTCGCGCTTCCTGGCGGTTATGGCTTCCATCGAGCGGGCGATATTGTCGAGATTCTCCTCCAGCGGAATCTCCAGCGCCACCCGCACCTGATAGGCGCTGGTCTTGCCCACCAGGCAGACGGCATCCACCTTGGCATCCAGCACCTGGGCCAGGGACGGATCATTGGCGGCGCTGCGGCCGGACCGCTTGGTCATGCCGAAGGCGGTGAAACGGGCGTGCTTCAGAGGCGGTCGGTCGGCGAAAAAGGCGGTGTCGGTAGGATTGGCGCCGGGCCAGCCGCCCTCGATGTAATCGACCCCCAGTTGATCGAGCGCCAGCGCGATCTGGCGCTTGTCTTCCACCGAGAAATCCACGCCTTGGGTCTGCGCCCCGTCGCGCAGGGTGGTGTCGAAGATGTAGAGGCGTTCGCGGGTGGTCATTTCTTTATTTCCCACGTCGTGCCTTGGGGACCGTCCTTGAAGACAATGCCCTTGGCCAGCCATTCGTCGCGGATGCGGTCGGATTCCTGAAAGTCCTTGGCCTTGCGGGCGGCGTTGCGCGCCGCGATGGCATCCGCAATCGCCACCGTATCCACCTTGGCCTTGCTGGCGATCTTGAGCTGCACATTGGAGAAGCCCAGGAAGCCCAGCCCGCCGGCCAGCGCCATCTCATCGGCCTGGTGCAGGCTGGCGATGGCGGCGGGAGTGTTGAGGTCGTCGGCCAGGGCAGCGAAGAACTCGCCATCGGGTGCAGGGTCGACCAGCGGTTCGGTCACCTCGTACCAGCGCTCCAGGGTCTTCCAGCTTTCCTTCAGGCCGGCGAAGGTAAAATCGATCGGCTGACGGTAGTGGGTACGCAGCATGTTGAAGCGCAGCACCTCGCCCGGCCAGTCGGCCAAGAGGTCGCGGATGGTGAAGAAATTGCCCGCGCTCTTGGACATCTTCTCGCCTTCCACCTGCAGAAAGCCGTTATGCATCCACAGTTTCGCCAAGGGATGACCGTGATGGGCGCCCTCGCTCTGGGCGATCTCGTTTTCGTGATGGGGAAATTGCAGATCGATGCCGCCACCGTGAATATCGAAAGTCTCGCCCAGATACTGGCCCGCCATGGCGCTGCATTCGATGTGCCAGCCCGGACGGCCGCGGCCCCAGGGCGAATCCCAGCCGGGCAGGCTCGCCTCCGACGGCTTCCACAGCACAAAGTCCATGGCGTTCTGCTTGTAGGGCGCCACCTCGACCCGGGCGCCCGTCAGCATCTCGTCCACACTGCGGCGCGACAGCTTGCCGTAATCGCTCTTGGACGAGACGTTGAACAGCACATGGCCTTGCGCGGCATAGGCATGGCCGGCCGCAATCAACTGCTCGATCATGGCGATCATCTGGGCGATATGCTCGGTGGCGCGCGGCGTCACGCTCGGCGGCAGGTTGCCCAGCGCCGCCACATCCTCTTCATAGATGCGCGCGGTTTCTTCGGTCAATTCGCGGATGGAAATGCCGCGCTGGGCGGCGCGTTCGTTGATCTTGTCGTCCACGTCGGTGATGTTGCGAACATAGGTGACGTGCGCGTCGCCGTAGGTGTGGCGCAACAGGCGGAACAGCACATCAAACACGATCACGGGCCGCGCATTGCCGATATGGGCGAAGTCATAGACCGTGGGGCCGCAGACATAGAGGCGCACATTCTTCGCATCGATGGGCGCGAAGTCATCCTTGGTCTTGGTCAGGGTGTTGAAGAGGCGCAGGGCTGTTGCATTGGACATTGGGGACGGCTCGAAAAAGTGGATACGGATCAGGCAAACGGAAACAGGCGGAGCATTAGCCGCTAATTCGAATTCCAGTTTGACACGAAACGATCACGCCGTTTCCCCTTTGAGCCGCGCCATGGAACGGTCGCGCCCGATCAGGGGTAACAGTTTTTTGAGTTCGGGTCCATGCTCGAGGCCGGTCAGCGCCAGCCTTAACGGGTGAAACAGTCCCCTGCCCCTGGCCCCGGTCTGGGCGGAAACCGCTTTGGTCCAGGCGCCCCAGGTGGCTTCGTCCCAAGGCTCGGGCGGGAGCAGCGCGGCCGCCTTTTGCGCCAGACCTGCGTCCTCGATCACCGGGGCGACGGGGCCATTGATCAGCCGCGCCATCTCCTCGATGTCGCCCAGCCTGGTGAGGTTGGCTTTCACGGCGTCCCAGAAGGCTTCGCCTTGCGGCACCCGTGCCGCCACCGCGCTGTACGGCAACAGATGCAGCAGCTTGGCGTTCAACGCCTCCAGCTCTTCGGGCACGAAGTGGGCCGGCGCCCGGCCGATCCTGGCGAAGTCGAATTCCGCGGCCAGCTCGCCCAGCGACTGGCGCGGCTCGATGGGGTCGCTGGTGCCGATCTTGGCCAGGTAGGACGCCACCGCCAGCGGCTCGATGCCCTGTTCCCGCAAGGATTCCAACGAGAGCGAGCCCAGCCGCTTGCTCAGCGCCTCACCGCCGGCGCCCACCAGCAGGGGGAAATGCGCGAAGCTGGGAATGGCGGCGCCCAGCGCCTGGAAGATCTCGATCTGCGCCGCGGTGTTGGTGACATGGTCCTCGCCGCGCACCACATGGCTGATGGCCATGTCGATATCGTCGGCCACCGACGGCAGGGTATAAAGAAAGGCGCCATCCTCGCGCACCAGCACGGGATCGGACATGGTGGCGGTGTCGATCTCCACCGGGCCGCGCACCAGGTCGGTCCAGCCCACCTTGCTGCGCGACAGCTTGAAGCGCCAATGGGGCTTGCGGCCCTCGCCTTCCCATTTCGCCTTGTTGGCCGGCTCCAGCGAGGCGCGGTTGTAGATGGGCGGCAGTTTGCGGGCCGCATGCAGCGAGCGCTGGCGCTCCAGTTCGGCTTCGGTCTCGAAACAGGGATAGACGCGGCCTGCCGCCTGCAACTGGTAAAAGGCGGCGCTGTATTTGCTCAGGCGGTTGATCTGGCGGTCGGTACCGTCATGCGCCAGGCCCAGCCAGGCCAGATCGCGGTAGATCGCTTCCTCGAACGCCTTGGTCGAGCGGGCCGCATCAGTATCGTCGATCCGCAGCAGAAAGCGGCCGCCCATCTTCTTGGCGAACAGCCAGTTGAGCAGCGCGGTGCGGGCATTGCCGACATGCAAGAGACCTGTCGGGGAAGGAGCAAAGCGGACAATTATGGACATCGCTGTGTACCCCTCCCCCGCGCGGCTTGCGCCGCGCGCCCCCTCCCGCAAGGGGAGGGGGAAGTGGGCGACGGCGCGAAGCGGACGGTGACGGACATCAACGGGCGTCCCGGAACGCATTGGTGATGGGATAGCGGCGGTCGCGGCCGAAATTGCGGCTGCTGATCTTCACCCCCGGCGGCGCCTGGCGGCGCTTATATTCGGAAATATAGAGCAGATGTTCCACCCGCTTGACCGTGGCGGGGTCATAGCCCCGCGCCACCGTCTGCTCGAAGCTGCATTCATGCTCCACCAGGCATTCCAGGATGCCGTCCAATATGTCGTAGGGCGGCAGGGAATCCTGGTCGGTCTGGTCCGGTTTCAGTTCGGCGCTGGGCGGCTTTTCGATGATGCGTTCGGGAATCACGCGTCCCCGCGGTCCCAGCGCGCCGGCCGGCGAGTTCTGGTTGCGCCAATGGCACAGCCGGAACACCTCGGTCTTGTAAATGTCCTTGAGCACATTATAGCCGCCGCACATATCGCCATAGAGGGTGGCATAGCCCACGCTCATTTCGCTTTTGTTGCCGGTGGTCAGCACCATGGGCCCGAACTTGTTGGACAGCGCCATCAGGATCACGCCGCGCAGGCGGGACTGGATATTTTCCTCGGTGGTGTCGGGTTTGGTGCCGGCGAAAGGCGCCGCCAATGTCTCGCCCAGCGCCGTCACGGCGCGCTCGATCTCGATGGTCTCATATTTGACGCCCAGCATCCGGGCGCAGGCATCGGCATCTTCCAGGCTCTCGCGGGAAGTATAGCGCGAGGGCAGCATCACGCAGCGCACGCGGTCGGCGCCCAGCGCATCCACCGCCACCGCCGCCGAGAGGGCGGAGTCAATGCCGCCCGACAGGCCCAGAACCACGCCGGGGAAACGGTTCTTGTTCACATAATCGCGCAGCGCCACCATCATGGCGTGATAGACCTGGGAGGAGCGATCCTCCGCCACGAATGTGTCGCCCGGGACGCAGGCCCATTTGCTTTGCCCATCGCGCCGCCATTCGGTGATGGTGACGCAGTCCTGCCAGCTCGGCAGCGCCACCGCGATGCTGCTATCGGCATTCATCACAAAGGAGGCGCCGTCATAGACCACCTCGTCCTGCCCGCCGAGCTGGTTGAGATAGATCAACGGCAGGCCGGTCTCGTGGATGCGCGACGCCGCCAGCTTCAGACGCAAATCCTCCTTGCCGGCTTCGAAGGGCGAGCCATTGGGCACGCAGAAGATTTCCGCTCCCGCATCCGCCAGCCAGGTGGTGACATCCTGTTTCCAGATATCCTCGCAGATCGGAACACCCAGCTTGACGTCCCGCACCGTCATCGGCTCAGGCGTCATCCCACGGATAAAAACGCGTTTCTCATCGAACACGCCATAATTGGGCAGTTCATATTTGTACGTGACGGCGGCAACCTTGCCGCCGTCCAGCAGCGCCATCGCGTTGTAGAGTTCGGCATGCTCCACCCAAGGGGTGCCGATCAGGATGGCAGGCCCGCCCTCGGCGGTATCCTTTGCCAGCTCCTGAACCGCGGCGCGGGCGTCGGCTTGCAGCGCCGGCTTCAGCACCAGGTCTTCGGGGGAATAGCCCACGATGAAAAGCTCGGAGAACAGGATGACGTCGGCACCTGCCGCCTTAGCCCGGGCCGCTCGGGCGCGCGCCAGATTGCCCGCAATGTCGCCCATCACGGGATTGAGCTGCGCCAATGCGATGCGGTAATGATCCACCATCACCGTTATTTACAAGGCTTGGAGGATGGGTACTAGCGCCCGGCGGCGGCGCGGGCGGGCTGCGGCAAGGCCACGCCGGAGGCCCGCTCCACCCACAGGGCGGTTTGCAGCGCCTGGGCCGCCTGTTCCGGCGTCACCAGCGCGTCATTGCCGCACTTGGCAGCGGCGACGAAGCCGGAGACGGACTCGCCCAGGGGATCGCCCAGTTCCAGCGCGCCCAGGACATGGGGCGTGGTGTTCTTGACGGTGCGGGAGAGAAAATCGATTTCCACCACGCCATCGGCATAGACGGCGCGCAGGCCGCGCTTGCGTTCATTGGCGACGCGGCTGGTTTCCAGCTTGGCGATGGTGCCGCCGGCAAAGCGCAGCAGGGCAAAGACTTCGTCGGCATGGGGGCCGTATTCGATGAGGCCTTCGGCGCGCACTTCGGTCACCGCGCCGGGCACCAGGGCATGCACCAGGTCCAGATCATGGATCATCAGGTCCAGCACCACTGAGACATCGTCGCCGCGGCCGGTCCAGGGACCCTGGCGCCAGCAACTGATTTCGACGGGCGCCTGGGGCAGATCCAGAAGGCCGGTGCGGGCGAAAACGAAACGCTCCTGATGGCCGACCGACAGGACCTTGCCCACCTGGCGCGACAGCGCCACCAGTTCATCGGCTTCTTCCAGGGTGGTGGCGATGGGCTTTTCCACCAGCACATGGGCGCCGGCGGTCAGGAAGGCGCGCACAATCTCGGCATGGGTGATGGCGGGGGAGCAGATGCTCACCAGATCTACCTTGCCCAACAATTCGCGCCAGTCGGCCACCACCTTGCAGCCATGATGGGCCCTGGCCTTGGCCAGCATCTCGGCATTGGGATCGGCAATGGCGAAAAGCGCGACGTCTTTGCCCGCCTGGGCCAGGCTTTTGTACTTGGTGGCATGATGATGCCCGAACACGCCGGCGCCGATCACGGCAGCTTTCAGCGGTCCACTCTCCGGCACGCGGCGGCGCAGAAACAAGTTTTGATTTCCCCGGGCAAATTTTGAGGCCGGATTAGGGACTGAGCAACTTCGAGTCGCCAGCAAACAAATGTTGC
>JAEKMB010000069.1:1385-3099 GCA_019508105.1 Alphaproteobacteria bacterium | reverse complement strand
TTTTCAAAAAACCAGGTGGTATGGGCGAGGTGCCACTTCACCGGGCTGGCGTCCGGCATGGACTGGATGGTGCAATCCTCGGCCGACAGAGGCGCCGCCAGCGCCAGGCTGTGGGCGCGCACCGCCGCATAGTTCTGGGACAGGGTATGGGAAGGCAGAACGGCGGCTTTCATCTGGATTCCGTTCGACAGGCTGATGGGAAGGTTACGCCGCCCGATCCACGGAAAAGGCAGCAAAAGTGAAAAAAGTTCCCGCGCCCGTTCAAATTTCCGACAAGAGCATGAAATTGCCCGGCTTTTTATCATAAGTTTGCCGCGCGGACGGGGATGGCCTTACCCCTTTGTAAGCCCCGCCTGTGGCCGGAAAGCCGCAGAAAGCCTCTTGTTTTTCTTGGACCGGAACTCCCGGTCTGGTATTTTCTTGCCACTAACAGAGGGGCCCCCTTGAGGGGGTTGGTGATGGGTAATTTCAAGCACGCTGCGGTCTTGGCCGCGGGGCTTGCCGCGATGTGCGCGGCGGCGCCGGTGCTTGCGCTCGCGCCGTCTCCCAGTCTGCAATCCTTCGGCGCCAGCCGCGCTTTGTCGGCCTACGAGCTTTCCGCGCCCGGCCTTTCGGGCGGCGCGGTGCAGACAACCGTGGCGGCGTCGCTGCCGCCCAGCGCGCTCACCGCCGCCGGCGCGTCTTCCTTCGCCACCAGTGCGCTGCTGGCGCCCAACCTGGCGCTGGATACCGGCGCCGGCCTGGACATCGCCGCGCGCTTCACCAATTACGGCAGCGCCGCCTCGCCCTTCCTGTCGTCGCTGAGCGCGCCGTACCTGGCGCTGGCCAATGGCGGCAATTATGCCGGCGTCACTTTCGTGCCCTATGACAATCTGCGCCTGCGCGCCGGCATCGCCGGCAGCAATGAGCGGCTGGACCGTTTCCGCTTCGACACGAGCGCACCCACCGGTCCCCTGGCGCTGACCTATGACGCCAGCCAGAGCCAGTCGCTGCTGGGCGGGTTGTCGCTGGATCTGTCCAGCGTGCTGGGCCTGGATGTCACGGCGATCGCGTCGCAGCGCTCCGGCCTGCCGCTGGGCCTGGCCAATCCGAACATTTCGCCGCGCGTCAGCACCGGCGCGCTCAGTGTTTCGGCCCATGCCGATGTGGGCAAGGGCTGGGTCACCACCGCCTCCTTCAGCGAAGGCATGACCCAGCTGGATCCGCGCGGCAAATTTGCCGGCAGTGGCGGCACCTTGCATGAACAATCCTATTCCATCGCCATCGCCAAGCATGGCGTGTTCGGCGATGACGCGCTGGGCGTGGCCTTCTCGGCGCCGGCGCCCAGCATGGCCGGCACTTTCTCCAGCCTGACCTCGGCCGGCGACATGCCGCTGGTGATCGCGCAAGGCGCGCCGCTCAGCCACGTGCAGGAAACCGATATCCAGCTGGGTTATGTGACCAACTTCCTGGACGGCGCGGTGGCGCTGCAGACCAACGCCGCCTACCAGACCAATGCCCAGGGCCAGCGCGGTGCCACCGCCGTGTCGCTGCTCAGCCGCGCCAAGATCAAGTTCTGAGGCGTTTCTTACCGATTGCGGGATTGCTGGCGGTGCTGATGGCGCCGCTGGGCTTTTACGCCTTTGTTGTCGAACCGGCTTCGCTGCGGCTGGCGCGCTATGACATAAGCCTGAAGCAGGCGCCCGACCTCAAGGGCCTGCGGATCGCGGTGATC
>JAEKMB010000069.1:0-1361 GCA_019508105.1 Alphaproteobacteria bacterium | reverse complement strand
TGATCAGTGACCTGCATGGCGGCGCGCCGTTCATCGATGACGCCAAGATCGCGCAGGTGGTGGCGATGACCAATGCCGCCAGGCCGGACCTGATCCTGCTGACCGGCGACCTCAACGCCCATATCTATCTCAGCCGCGGCATGCTTATCGGTCATGTCATTGACCAGCTCAGGCCCCTGACGGCGCGGCTGGGTGTCTATGCGGTGATCGGCAACCATGACCGCTGGGAAGGGGCGAGCCGCGTGACGGCGCTGCTGACGCGCGCCGGCGCGCCCGTGCTGGAGAATGCCAACAGGCTTGTGCGCACGCCGCGCGGCGGTTTTTACCTGGTGGGGATCGGCGACGCCGAAAAACACGCCGACGATCCGGCGCGTGCTCTGGCCGGTGTGCCGCGCGGCGCCGATGCGCTGTGCTTCACCCATTCGCCGGATTCCTTTCCGCGCCTGCCCGCAACCTGCGCCCTCACCATCGCCGGCCACACCCATGGCGGACAGGTCAAGCTGCCCCTGCTGGGCCGGCCGGTGGTGCCCTCCCACTATCACCAGCGCTATGCCGCGGGGCTGGTGCGCGAAGGGGGCAGGACCCTGTTTGTCTCCACCGGTATCGGCACCAGCATCCTGCCGGTGCGGCTGGGCGTGCCGCCGGAAATCGCGCTGATTACGGTCCGCTAAAACACGCATTGCGGCAGAGGGCCGTGCCGGGGTAAAAGCCCCCACTTTTCCGCACCTTTCCCAAGGATACCCCATGGCCGGGCCGCAATTTGTTTATGTGATGAAAGGTCTTTCCAAGACCTATCCCGGCGGCAAGCAGGTGCTGAAGGATATCTGGCTGAGCTTCTATCCGGGCGCCAAGATCGGCATCGTCGGCGTCAATGGTTCGGGCAAGTCCACCCTGATGAAGATCATGGCAGGGATGGACAAGGAATTCACCGGCGAAGCCTGGGCGGCCGACGGCGTGCGCATGGGCTACCTGTCGCAGGAGCCGCAACTCGATCCCGACAAGGATGTGCGCGGCAATGTGATGGAAGGTGTGGCCAAGAAGCAGGCGCTGGTGGATCGCTACAACGAGATCGCGGCCAACTACACCGACGAGACCGCCGACGAGATGGCGCGGCTGCAGGACGAAATCGAAGCGCAAGGATTATGGGACCTGGACAGCAAGGTGGACCAGGCGATGGACGCGCTGCGCTGCCCCGATGGCGATGCGCGAGTGGAAACCCTGTCAGGCGGCGAGCGCCGCCGCGTGGCGCTGTGCAAGCTGCTGCTGGATGCGCCCGACATTCTGCTGCTGGACGAGCCCACCAACCATCTGGACGCCGAGTCCGTGGAATGGCTGGAAGCGACGCTGCGCGAATATAAAGG
>JAEKMB010000316.1 GCA_019508105.1 Alphaproteobacteria bacterium | reverse complement strand
AAGATGGTTCGCTGACGAATTGGTGACTGTAGCGGTCTTTCCAATCGGCTGATTTACTTGGGTTTCTGCGCCTTGAGCGCGCCGGTCCGCCCTTGCCCGCCAAGGGGCCGGCGGCTTAGGCTCGTCTCCATTCGACAAAACACATTCTTGGGCGTCTGGGCCATATCATGGACTTAAAAGACAACAGCGCCGGCGTTATTGTGGCCGCCCCGGAGGCGCTGTCCGCCAGCAAGGCCAGGACGGCGGCGCGGCCATGAAAGTCATTTTCTGGGGAACGCGCGGCTCCCTGCCCACGCCGCTGAATGCCAAGGCCGTGCGCAAGAAACTGGTCCAGGCGCTGGTCAAAGGTGCCGGCAAAAACCTCGACACAGCGGAAAAGGCGGAGAGCTTCTGCGACCAGGAATTGAGTTTCGCGGAAGCCGGCACTTTTGGCGGCAACTCCTCCTGTGTGCAGGTGGATGTTGGCGGGCCCGATTACCTGCTCTGCGACCTGGGTTCGGGGGTGCGCGAATTCTCCGTCGCCGCCATCGCCAAACATGGACCCAAAGCGCCGCAGACCTATCATATTCTGGTCTCGCATGTGCATTGGGACCATATCATGGGCTTTCCCTTCTTCGTTCCTTGCTTCATTCCCGGCAACAAGGTCATCCTCTATAGCTGCCATGCCAAGCTGGAGCAGGCGATCCGCGGCCAGAATCACGAACCCTGTTTTCCGGTCGAATTCACGGCGCTGGCCGCCACCATCGAATTCGTGAAGATGGAGATTGACAAGCCTTATGATATCGCCGGCGCCCGGGTCACCGGTACGCCGCAGATGCATGGCAACGATTCCTATGGCTACCGCATCGAGAAGGACGGCAAGGCCATCGTCTACACCACCGACTCCGAGCACAAGCCGGAGGACAAGGCCGAGATGGTGCGGGCGGCCAACTTCTTCAGGCAGGCCGACCTGGTGATCTTCGATGCCATGTATTCGCTGGCCGATACCGTCTCGATGAAGGAAGACTGGGGCCATTCCAGCAATGTGATGGGCGTGGAGCTTTGCCAGATGGCGGGCGCCAAAAAGCTGTGCCGAGGAAATCACCCGCACTGACAAGAAGCTGGACGTGGTGATCGCCTATGACGGGCTGGTGCTTGAGGTTTAAGGCTGTGCCCGCTCGTGATGACCTTGGGGGCTTAAGACAGTTCGTCCAGCAGGACCGCGACATGGCGTGCCTGGCGCTGGGTGCCATGGCCGATCTGGTGGCGGCAGCTTGTGCCATCGGCGACAATGATGGCCTCCGGATTCCGGCGCACCGCCGGCAGCAAAGCGAACTCGGCCATCTGCATGGAAACGTCGTAATGCTCGGCGTCATAGCCGAAGCTGCCGGCCATGCCGCAACAGGAGGTCTCGATCAACTCCGGCGCCGCGCCGGGGATCAGCCGCAGCACAGCCAGGATCGGCGCCACCGCGCCAAAAGCCTTCTGATGGCAATGGCCGTGCAGCAGGATGGGGGCGGGCGCAGGCTTCAGCGGCAAGGTGAAGCGCCCCGCTTCGGCCTCGCGCGCCAGGAATTCCTCCAGCAGTAGCGCCTGAACCGATACGGTCCTGGCCGCCTCGCCAAAGCCCATGCAAAGCGCCTCGTCCCGCAAGGTGAGCAGGCAGGAGGGCTCCAGCCCCACAATGGCCACGCCCGCCTTCGCCAGCGGCAACACATCCTCCAGCAGCGCCGACAGCCTGGCCTTGGCCTTGTCCACCATCCCGGTCGCCAGGAAGGTGCGGCCGCAACAATGCTGACCGTCCTGTTTGGCCACCAGATAGACCGTATAGCCTGCCTTCTTCAGGACACGCGCGGCGGCATGGGCGTTTTCCGCTTCAAACGTGCCGTTGAACGTGTCCACGAACAGGGCGACGGCTTTTGGCGCGGCCGCAATCGCCTCGGCACGGCTGGAGAATAGGCTCGCATCATGCGCCGCCCAGAAAGTATCGCCGCGCCAGCGCGGCAAGGCCCGCCGGGCGGAAAAGCCCGTCAGCTTTTCGCTCAGCCAAGCCAGCCCCGGCACCCGGTCACGCAGGTTCGCCAGTCCCGCGATCCGGCTAACGGCATCGGCATAGTCCGGGAGATGCGCGATCAGCCGGTCCTTCAGGGTGAAGCCGTGACACGCTTTATAGTGGGAAAGAAACTCCACCTTCATCTTGGCCATGTCCACGCCGGTGGGACATTCGCGCCGGCATCCCTTGCAGGAAACACACAGGTCCAGCGTGTCGTACATCGCCTGGCTGGTCAGGGCATCGACACCGAGCTGGCCCGACAGGGCCAACCGCAAGGTATTGGCGCGGCCGCGGGTGACATGCTGTTCGTCGCGGGTGACGCGATAGCTGGGACACATGGTGCCCGCATCGAATTTCCTGCAATGGCCATTATTGTTGCACATCTCCGCCGCCTTGGCGAAGCCATGCGCGGGGTCGCCGCCGCTGCCGGGCGCGGAGGTTTGCTCGCTTACCGGATCGTTCTGGACATCCCAATCCGACCAGTCCAGCGCCGTAGTGAGCGGACGCACGGTATAGGGCTGGGCACTGCCTGACGGCGGATAACGGAACAGGTTGCCGTCATCCATGCGCGGCGGATCGATGATGCGGTTCGGGCTGAACAGGCCGATGGGATCCATATGGCTCTTGATGGCGCGGAAAGCCTCATTGATCCGGGGCCCAAACTGCCACCCGATCCATTCGCCGCGGCACAGTCCGTCACCATGTTCGCCGCTGAAGGCGCCTTTGTATTTGCGCACCAGTTCGCTGGCTTCCTCGGCGATGCTGCGCATTTTCGCGGCCCCGCCCCGCCGCATGTCCAGGATCGGGCGCACATGCAGGGTGCCGACGCTGGCATGGGCATACCAGGTACCGTGGGTGCCGTGGCGAGTGAAGACATCGGTCAGCGCCGCGGTGTAGTCGGCGAGATGGACGAGCGGCACGGCGCAATCCTCGATGAAGCTGACCGGTTTGCCATCGCCTTTCAGGCTCATCATGATGTTGAGGCCGGCCTTGCGCACTTCCCACAGATTCTTCTGCGGCGCGTCGGCCTCCATCTCGACCACGGAGCCCGCCAGACCCAGATCGCCCATCAGCGCCACCAGGTCCTTGAGCTTTTTGATCAGGGCCGGCTTGTCATCGCCAGCGAACTCCACCAGCAGGATGGCTTCGGGCTTGCCGATCAGCGTTGTTTCCATGGTGGAACGGAAAGCCGGATTGGACAGCGCCAGTTCGATCATGATGCGGTCCACCAGTTCCACCGCGCTGGGTCCCAGCTTGACGATATGCTGGGCGCTGTCCATGGCAGTGTGGAAACTGGTGAAATTCACCACCCCCAGCACTTTATTGCGCGGCAGCGGCACCAGCTTGAGAGTCAGATCCTTGGTGAAGGTCAGCGTGCCTTCCGAGCCCACCAGCAGATGCGCAAGATTGACGCTGCCCTCGGCGGTGTAAGGCCGCTCATTCTGGTTGTTGAAGATATCCAGGTTATAGCCGGCCACCCGCCGCAACAGCTTGGGCCAGTTGGCTTGGATGTCCTCGCGGTTTTCTGCCGCCAGCGTGCGGACGAAATCGGCGATCTGCGCGCCTCGCCCGCTGAGTTTTTCCACCGGCCCGAATGCCGCCTCACTGCCATCCGACAGCCAGGCAGTGGCGCCCAGAACATTGTGCACCATGTTGCCGTAAGCGATGGAGCGCGAGCCGCAGCTATTGTTGCCGGCCATGCCGCCCAAGGTCGCCTGGGCGCTGGTAGAGACATCCACCGGGTGCCACAGGCCGTGCTTTTTGAGTGCGGCATTGAGATGATCCAGCACCAGCCCCGGCTCGACCTTGGCAGTGCGGTTCTCCACATCCACTTCCAGGATGGCGCGGCGATATTTGCTGTTGTCGATCACCAGGCCTGCACCAACCGTCTGGCCGCACTGGCTGGTGCCGGCGCCTCGCGGCACGATCGGCACTTTGAGGTCACGGGCGATGTCGATTGCCATGGCCACGTCGCGCGCCGTTTTGGGCACGAACACGCCCACAGGCATTACCTGGTAGATAGAAGCATCGGTGGCGTAGCGCCCCCGCGCGTCTTCGTCGAACAGCACTTCGCCTTCAGTCTCGGCGTCCAGGCGGCGTGAAAGCGCTCGGGCTACTTCATTGGAAGCCGCGCCGGAAACAGGTTTGTTCAGCACAGGTAATCAGGCCTTGGCGCGGCGGGATAGCCCGCTCTTCGTTTGCAATTCTTTCTTGGGAACCCTAGCATTTTGACCAAAGAAAACAAAATTCGCAGGCTCCTATGCTGACGCTCGATTTCCACCCCATCGGCAATCACTTTCTGCAGATTCCCGGCCCCAGCCCGGTGCCCGATCGCATTCTCCGCGCACTGAGCCTGCCCACCATCGATCACCGCGGGCCGGAGTTCGGCGCGCTGGGGTTAAAGCTGACGGAGGGCATCAAGCGCATCTTCAAGACCAAACATCCGGTGATGATCTACCCTTCCTCGGGCACCGGCGCCTGGGAAGCCGCCCTGGTCAATCTGTGCAGCCCCGGCGATCATGTTGTGATGTATGAGACCGGCCAGTTCGCCGCCCTGTGGGCGCGGCTGGCGGGGCGGCTGGGTATTTCCACCGAAATCCTCACCTGGCAGGGCAACGATTCCGAACTACCCGAAGCCCCGGGCTGGCGCCACGGCGTGCAGGCGGGGCTGATCCAGGAACGCCTCGAACGCGACAAGGAACATCGCGTCAGGGCGGTGTGCGTGGTTCATAACGAAACCTCCACCGGCGTGACCTCCGACATCGCCGCTGTGCGTAAAGCCATTGACGCGGCCAAGCATCCGGCACTGCTGGTGGTGGACAGCATCTCAGGGCTGGCCAGCGCCGAGTACCGCCATGACGAATGGGGCGTGGACGTCACCATCAGTGGCTCGCAAAAGGGCCTGATGTTGCCACCCGGCCTGGGTTTCAATGCTCTCTCCCCGCGCGCCATCGAAGCCTCCAAGTCGGCCAAGCTGCCCAAATCCTATTGGGCCTGGGACGAAATCATCGAGATGAACAGATCCGGCTATTTCCCCTACACGCCCGCCACCAATCTTCTCTATGGCCTGCACGAAGCGCTGGAGATGATCGAGGCCGAAGGGCTGGACAAGATTTTCGCCCGCCACAAGAGATGGTCGGCCGGGGTGCGCGGCGCGGTCCAGGCCTGGGGCCTGGCCGTGCAATGCGCTGACCAGGAACTGCACTCTCCCGTCCTGACTGGCATCATCGTGCCCAAAGGCATTGATGCCGACACCTTGCGCAAATCCATTCTGGAGCGTTTCGACCTATCCCTGGGCGCGGGGCTGGGGAAACTCAAGGGCCGCACCTTCCGCATCGGTCATCTGGGCAACAGCAACGACCTGACCTTGCTCGCCACCCTGGCGGGCTGCGAAATGGGGCTGAAGCTGGCGGGGGTCAACCTGGCCGGACGCGGCGTGAATGCGGCCATGGAATATTTCGCAGGCCATCCCGCATAAAGTGTCATAGCCGCGACGCAATAATAAAGCGCCATCAAGGCGCGGAGGAACGGACATGAAGCTCTTTCGCCCCACCGGCATCGTGCTGGTGATGCTGTCGCTGATGTACCTGATCACCTATATCGACCGGGTCAATGTCAGCACCGCATCGGTCGGCGCGCTGGGCTTCGGCAAGCAATTTGGCCTCTCCAAGACCGAGATCGGGCTGGTCTTTTCCGCTTTCGCCTATCCCTACCTGATCTTCCAGATCATCGGCGGCTGGGTCAGCGACCAGTTCGGCACTCGCCGCACCCTGATCGCCTGTAGCCTGATCTGGGCGGGCGCCACGGTTCTGACCGGCCTGGCCGGCGGACTGGTATCCCTGATCATCGCGCGCGTGCTGCTGGGCCTGGGCGAAGGCGCCACCTTCCCCGCCGCCACCGCGGCCATGTCGCGCTGGGTCGCCGCCAAGGATCGCGGTTTTGCGCAGGGCATCACCCATGCGGCAGCGCGGCTGGGCAATGCCCTGGCGCCCGGACTCATAGTGGCCGTGATGGCAATATACGGGTGGCGCGCCTCATTCTTTGTCTGCGCCGGCATCAGCTTTGTCTGGGTGATTGCCTGGTATTTTATTTTCCGCGAAAACCCCGCAGACCATCCTGGCCTCACCCAGGAAGAACGCGCTTTGCTGCCGCCGCCAAAGCCTGCGGGCCAGCCCGTGCCCTGGGGACCGTTGGTCCGGCGCATGGCGCCGGTCACCATTGTCTATTTCTGTTACGGCTGGACCTTGTGGCTGTTCCTGAGCTGGATCCCGCAATATTTCCAGCATCAGGGTCAGGATTTGAAAAACATGGCGCTATTCTCGTCCGGCGTATTCCTGGCCGGCGTGGTCGGCGACACGCTGGGCGGCATTGTCACCGACCGCATCTATGTGCATAGCGGCAATCTGAATCGCGCCCGCAGCCTGATGGTATCGGTCTGCATGGGACTGACTTGCCTGTCGCTGCTGCCCATGATGTTCAGCCATGATCTGGTCCTGTCGGCGATCAGCCTGTCGGCCGGCTTCTTCTTTGCCGAAATGACGATCGGCCCGATGTGGGCAGTTCCGATGGACATCGCGCCTCAGCATTCGGGCATCGCCAGCGGCATCATGAATACCGGCTCGGCGCTGGCGGCGATCATCTCACCTGTGGTCGGCGGCTTTTTGATCGACCAGACCGGCAACTGGCAACTGCCGTTCCTGGGCAGCATTGTGCTGATGGTGATCGGCATGGCCTTGGCTTTCACCATGCGGCCCGCACAGCGGCTGCAACAGGCAAGTTAAGCGGTTGTAATCGAAGGACTTTCGGTCCGCGCGACACAGCCCTTTTGCCCGCCTTTACCCCCCGCTAGTATGGCGGCACAGGGACTCAAGGAAAGCAGCCGGCCAATCCCCGGACATGCTGAAACAACAGAACAAAGCACTAAGGACCATCCGCACACATAGCTGAATATCCGTCAGACGTTGGTCCTTTGGGCGTGTCATTGGGAAGCAGTCGGCAGCATGAGTGGTGCATCAGTGAGTGAAGCGTCCCCGCAAGCATCGGGCGCTGTGAACGGTCAAGCCGCCGCTGGGATGAAGCCCACCGACATCGCCAATCCCGACTATTTCCACAAGGTGGTGGACTGCCAATGGGCCTGTCCCGCCCATACGCCTGTTCCTGAATATATCCGCATGATCGCAGCCGGACGTTATTCCGACGCCTATATGGTGAACTGGCATTCCAATGTGTTTCCGGGTGTGTTGGGGCGGACCTGCGACCGGCCCTGCGAGCCGGCTTGCCGCCGCGGCCGGGTGGAGGAAGTCACCAAGAAGGCCGAGCCCGTCGCCA
>JAEKMB010000315.1 GCA_019508105.1 Alphaproteobacteria bacterium | reverse complement strand
GGGGGTTATCGCGGTGGCTTTGGCTATCGCGGCGGCTTCGGCGGTTATCGCGGTTTTGGCGGTCCGCGTTTCGGCTTCAGCTTCGGCTATCCCGGCTACTATCCCTATTACCCTTATTATTATGCCCCGCCTTATTACGCCCCGCCCTACACCTACAGCTACGACCTGGACGATGACGACGATTATGCGCCGCCGCCGCCTCCGCCGCCGCCGGACACGCGCGATGACGGGCGCGACGAGGGCTGATTAATCACTTCTTAACCGGCAGAACCCCGTAAGGCCTGTTTTTTGCTGGTTAAGGAATTGGAAACGGGCTGGCGGCATGATCGCCGGATGAGCGAACGCATCCCTGCCTTCACCAAGGCCTTGTTGACCCTCAGCCTGTTCTTCGCTTGCGCCACCTTGGGCGCCGGCCTGGCGCTGTTCATTGGCTGGCCGGTCGCCATCCTGTCGGGCATGGTGGGCTTCATCTCGTTGCAGCAGGTCCTGGCCGGTTTTGCCCGCCGCCGCGACAAGCGCGCCATCGCCCGCGAGATGGCGCATCTGCGCAAGGGCCATATGGATTTTGAGTCCGCTCTCAGCGACACCCATATGCGGCTGGACGAACTGGGCGGGCTGATCGAGCAGCGCGCCTCCAGCCAGGAACGCAAGATCGTCGCCGAGCTGAAGGTGCTGGAAACCCTGATGCGCGATTTCGCCGGCAAGATCTCGCGCAGTGCCGCGGCAGTGCCGCGGGAAGGGGCGGCCCGGTCCCAGCGCGGTCCGGCCGGCGCCTATCTCCATACCCTGAGCGATACTGCCTCTCCCCGGGGCGAGCTGCTGGAGACCATCCGCGCCAGCCTGGAACAGAACCGCGTCGATCTCTATCTGCAGCCCATCGTCAGCCTGCCGCAAAGAAAGCTGCGTTACTACGAGGCTTTGTCGCGCCTGCGCGATTCCGAAGGCCAGATCATCATGCCCGACCAGTATATGCAGGTGGCGGGCCGCGCCGGCCTGATGAGCGTGGTGGACAATCTTCTTCTGTTCCGCTGCGTGCAGATCGTGCGCCGCCTGACCCAGAAGAACCGCGATATCGGCATCTTCTGCAACATCTCGGGCGAAACCTTGGCGGACAAGGAATTCTTCCCCCAGTTCCTGGAGTATATGCGGGTGAACCGGGACCTGGCCGGCCAGATCATCTTCGAGTTCAGCCAGCAGGCGGTGCGGGACGCCGGCATCGAAGGCGAGAAGAATCTCGCCGCCCTGGCCACCATCGGTGTTGCCCTCAGCATGGACCATGTCGAAAGCCTGGCGATCGATTTCCTGCGCCTCAAAGCCATCGGCTTCCGCTATCTCAAGGTGCGCTCGGACACGCTGATGCGCGGCATGAACGGCGCCGGCGCCGCCATAGCCGCCGAGGATTTCAAGAAGCTGCTCACCCGCCATGGCCTGAACCTGATCGCCGAGCACGTCGAGGACGAAAAGACCGTGGTGCAACTGCTGGATTACGCCGTGGATTATGCCCAAGGCTATCTGTTCGGCGAGCCGCGCGCCGTGCGCGAGGATTCCCTCAAGCCGGTCAGTGCCTTGGAAGCAGCCCCGGTGATCCCGTTTAAAAGAGCCGGCTGACCGGGCCGCGCGGTTGACCCCAGGGAAGGGCCGTGGCATCGCCTGTTTGCCTTTCCGATCGTTATCTCCCCGCCATGCCGCTGCCACGCCTGATTTCCGGCCTTTCCGAGGTTGCCTCGGGACATGACGCCCTGATCTGCGACGTTTGGGGCGTGGTGCATGACGGCCACCGCCATCATCCCGACGCCGCCGAGGCGTTATACCGTTTTAAGGAAAAACACGGCCCGGTGGTGCTGCTGACCAATGCGCCGCGGGTGCCGGCGGAAGTGGCCGTGCAATGCGCCAGTTATGGCCTGCCGCCCGATTGCTATGACGCCATTGTCAGTTCCGGCGGCGCGGCGCGCGAAGAACTGGTACGGCGCAGTGCCGCGGGCACCTTGCCGCTGCATTATATCGGTCCTGACCGCGACCTGCCGATGATCCAGGGCCTGGATATCCGCCGCACCGGCATCGCCGATGCCGCGGTGGCACTGGCCATCGGGCTGCGCGACGACGCGGCGGAGACGGTGGCCGATTATGCCGAGGAGCTGGCGGCGATGAAGGCCCGCGGCCTCACCATGCTCTGCGCCAATCCCGACCTGGTGGTGCACCGGGGCGAAAGACTGTTCTATTGCGCCGGCTCGCTGGCCAAGGCGTACGAGGCCCTGGGAGGCGCGGTGATCTATTACGGCAAGCCGCATTTGCCGGTCTATCGGGCCGCCCTGGACGCTGCTGCCCTGGCGGCGCAAGCCGCCAACAGACCGAGCCCCAAACGCCCCCTGGCGGTGGGCGACGGGTTGTTGACCGACATAAAGGGCGCCAATGACGCAGGCCTGGAGGCTTTGTTTATCGCCGACGGGGTTCATGGCGAGGAGATTGCACCTTATACTGACGAACATATGGCGGCCTTGTTCACCCGGTTCGGGGCGAGCGCGGGAACCGTCACCCGCAAACTGACCTGGTGAACGATGCCCAGCGTGTATCTCGACGAACTCAGGCCCGGCATGTCGGCCAGCATCGAACACACCGTCACCGAGCGGGACGTGCAATTATTCGGTGAAGCCACCGGCGACATGAACCCGGTGCATTTCGACGAGGAGTTCGCGCGCAAGACCGTGTTCCGCGGCCGCGTCGCGCACGGCGCGCTCAGTATCGGCTATATCTCGGCGCTCTTGGGCACCCAGCTTCCGGGGGAGGGCTCGATCTTCCTGTCGGCCAGCATCGTCTTCAAGATCCCGGTGCGGATCGGCGACAAGGTGGTGACGTCGGCCACGGTACGGGAAATCAATGGCCGCGCGGTGATGATGGATTGCGCCTGCACCGTGGATGGCAAGCTGGTGCTGACGTCGGAGGCGCATGTGTTGGCGCCCAAGCGTCCGACCTCGGGTTGATGCAAAGGGCTTGATGCGCATCTTCCGCCATTATGACGACGTGCCCGCCGCCTTGCGCGGTGCGGTGGTGGCGATCGGCAATTTCGACGGCGTGCACCGGGGCCACCGCGCCCTGATCGCGGAGGCCAAGGTCCAGGCCGAAGCGCGCCGCAGTCCGCTGGCAGTGCTGAGTTTCGAGCCGCATCCGCAGGAATTCTTCAGGCCTTCGCCTGAGAGTTTCCGCCTGACGCCGCTGCGCGCCAAGGCGCGGCTTTTGGCCGATCTGGGCGTGGATGCGCTGTTCGCCCTGAATTTCGACGCCGAGATGGCGCGCCGCACGCCGCAGGATTTTGTTCTCAATGTCCTGGTCCATGGCCTTGGCATTTCCGGCGCCGTGGTCGGCCATGATTTTGAATTCGGCCAGAGGCGCGCCGGCAATCTCGCCACGCTCTCTTATATGGGCGAAATGGAAGGCTTCACGGTCACCGCTTTCGATACTGTCACGGCATCGGGCGATGAGAAGATTTCCTCCACCCTGATCCGCCGGATGCTCAAGGAGGCGCGGCCGGAAGAGGCGGCGCGTCTCTTGGGTCATCCTTGGGCGGTGGAGGCGCGGGTCGAGCATGGCGATGCGCGCGGCCGCACCATGGGCTTTCCCACCGCCAACATGCATCTGGGCCATTGCCTGGCGCCCGCCTTCGGGGTCTATGCGGTGCGGGTCAATATCCTGGAAGGCGACCGGGCGGTTTCGCGCCATGACGGCGTGGCCAATTTCGGCATCCGCCCGATGTACCAGGTGCCTGTACCGCTGATGGAGACCCACCTGTTCGACTTCGACGGCGACCTGTATGGCAAGTATCTGTCGGTGGAGCTGATCCAGTATATCCGTCCCGAAGCCAAGTTCGCGGACCTGGACGCCCTGATCGCCCAGATCCGCTCTGACGCGGCCAAGGCACGGGAAATCCTCGCGAAAACGGCCTAGTGGACGGTTTGGACACCCCCTGTTAGAAGCGTCCCTCATGGCCGATAAACCCGCCGAAACCCCCGATTACCGGGCAACCATGTTCCTGCCTGTCACCGACTTTCCCATGAAAGCGGGGCTGCCGGCGGCCGAGCCCAAATGGCTGGCGCGGTGGGCGGACATGGACCTGTACGGCAAGCTACGGGCGCGGGCCAAGGGCCGGCCTTTGTTCGTGCTGCATGACGGCCCGATCTATGCCAATGGCGACATCCATTCGGGCACCGGCCTCAACCACATCCTCAAGGACTTTGTGGTGCGCAGCCAGGGCATGCTGGGCAAGGACGCGCCTTATGTGCCGGGCTGGGACTGCCACGGCCTTCCCATCGAATGGAAGGTGGAAGAACAATTCCGCAGCCAAGGCAAGGCCAAGGACGACATCCCCAAGGATGTACTGCGCACCGAATGCCGCAAGTTCGCGGCGCACTGGCTGAACATCCAGCGCGAGCAGATCAAGCGGCTGGGCCAGATCGGCGATTTCGAGCATCCCTACACCACCATGAACTTCAAGGCCGAGGCGGCGATTGCGCGCGAGGCCATGAAGTTCGTGGAGAACGGGCTGCTGTATCGCGGCTTCCGCCCGGTGATGTGGTCACCGGTCGAGAAGACCGCCCTGGCCGACGCCGAGGTCGAGTATCACGAGAAACAGTCGCCCACCATCTATGTGAAATTTCCCCTGGTGAAGTCGTCACCGGAACTGGCGCACACTTTCGTCGTGATCTGGACCACCACGCCCTGGACCATTCCGGGCAATCGCGCCATCGCTTTCTCACCCGATATTTCCTACGGCCTTTATCAGGTGGCTGACGCCACCGATGGCAGCCTGGCGCGGCCCAGCGAGCATCTGCTCTTGGCCGACACCTTGGCGGAACAGGTGGCCAAGCACGCCAAGATGATGATCAGCCGCGTGCGCACGGTATCTGCGGACGAGCTGACCGCGCTGGTGGCGGCGCATCCGTTGCGCAGCCTGGGCTATGATTTCGACGTGCCGGTGCTGCCGGCCGGTTTTGTCACCGCCGACACCGGCACCGGCTTTGTCCATAACGCGCCCGGCCATGGCGAGGATGACTTTGAGCTGTTGCTCGGCCTGGACCGCGATTATCCGGCCAAGAATCCCGACGCCTTCAGCCTGGTGCAGCCGGACGGCAGCTATGCGGCGCATGTTCCGGGCTTTGCCGGCAAGCGCATCCTGACCCCGGAAGGCAAGGACGGCGACGCCAATGGCGCGGTGATCAAGGAGCTGATCGCCCATGGCAAGCTTTTGGCCAAGGGGGCGCTGCGCCATTCCTATCCCCACAGTTGGCGCTCCAAGGCGCCGGTGATCTTCCGCGCCACGCCGCAATGGTTTGTGGCGATCGATAAGCCGTTTATGAACGGAAAGACGTTGCGCGAACTGGCGCTGACGGCGATCGGCGAGACGCAGTGGTATCCGCCGCGCGGTGCCAACCGGATCGGCTCCATGGTGGAGAGCCGCCCCGATTGGGTGCTGTCGCGCCAGCGCGCCTGGGGCGTGCCGCTGGCGATCTTCGTGGACACGAAGACCGGCCAGGTCCTGAACGATCCCGCGGTCTTCAAGCGCATCGAGCAGGCCTTCGAGGCCGAAGGCGCCGATGCCTGGTTCACTTCGCCGCCGTCGCGTTTTCTGGGCGAGGGCCGTAGTCCCGACGACTTCGAACAGGTCACCGACATTCTGGACGTGTGGTTCGATTCCGGTTCCACCCATGTTTTTGTGGTGGAGCAGCCCATCGATGCCAACTGGCCCAAGGCCGAACGCGCCGACCTTTATCTGGAAGGTTCCGACCAGCATCGCGGCTGGTTTCAGTCCTCGCTGCTGGAAAGCGTCGGCACCACAGGCCATGCGCCGTACAAGGGCGTCTTGACCCACGGCTTTGTGCTGGACAAGGACGGCCGCAAAATGTCCAAGAGCCTGGGCAACACCCTGGCGCCGCAGGTGATCGCGGAAAAGAATGGCGCCGAGATCCTTCGACTATGGGCAGCGTCCTCGGATTTCACCGAGGATCTGCGCATCGGCGAAGACATCATCAAGGCCAATGTCGAAGCCTATCGCCGGCTGCGCAACACCATCCGCTTCATGCTGGCCAACCTGTCGGGCTTCGACGAGAAGGAGCGCATTGCACCTTCCCAGATGCCGGAGCTGGAACATTTCATGCTGGCGCGCCTGTCCGAGCTGGACGGCACTGTGCGCAAGGCGTACGAAAAGTTCGACTTCGGGCTGGTCCATTCGACACTGTTCAATTTCTGCACCAACGACTTGTCGGCCTTCTATTTCGACATCCGCAAGGACGCGCTTTATTGCGAC
>JAEKMB010000314.1 GCA_019508105.1 Alphaproteobacteria bacterium | reverse complement strand
GGGTCAGCAGCCCGCAGCCTTCAGGCGTCACCCAACTGAGCTTGTCCGGATAGGCGAAAAAGGTGACCGGCGGCGGCGCCCCCACCAGCACGATCTGCTCCAGCCCTTTGAGGCATTCGACAATGTCCTCGGCGAAATAGGGCACGCGCTCCACCTCTGCCAGCCCCTCGCCCCGTGTCATGCGCGGGGTGAAATAGTCATGCAGCAGCCGCGCGCGGGTTTTGGCGGCGATGCGGCCGGCCGCCATCACCCCCGTACGCTCCAGGCAGCGGCCGCGCATCAACAGCGCCGTCCTCTTGCCGTTTCTCAGCGCGGCGGCGACCCGGTCGATCACCGCACTGTCCACCGCCTTCGGGAGCGTCACCGGCAGCGGTCTGGCGGGCGCCACCGCGTCGTTCCAGGCGCAATCGGCGGGCAGCACCAGGGTGGCGATCTGTCCGGGCGCGCCCCCCGCGGCCTGAACGCAGCGCGCCCCGTCGCCCGCCACCTCGCCCGCGCTTCTGCTCTGGTGCAGCCAGTCCGACACCGAGCCGCAGATCGCCATGATGTCCGAGGTCAGCGGCGCCTGGGCATATTGGGAATGGCTGGTGGCATGGTCGCCCACGATATTGACCACCGGAGTGCCTGCCTTGCGGGCATTGTGCAGGAATGAAATCGCGTTGGCGAAGCCCGGCCCCAGATGCAGCAGGGTTGCCGCCGGCTTGCCGGTCATACGGGCATAGCCGTCAGCGGCGCCCGCCACCACGCCTTCGAACAGGCAGAGCACGCCGCGTATCTTCGGCTCGCGGTCCAGCGCCGCCACGAAATGCATTTCCGAGGTGCCCGGATTGCCGAAGCAGATCTCGATGCCGCTGCCGGCCAGGGTATGGACTAGGCTCTCTGCCCCATTCATGCCGCTACTTCAAACAAGAAGGGCCGCCACCCGCAAGGGTGACGGCCCGACATTGTCGTGCTGAAAACGCCTGTTACGCGGCGCTGTCCTTCGCGAGAAGGATCCAGTTCGCGGTTTTCGACGTCCGCAGGCAAAGACAATGAGACACTGGATCACCTCCTTTTCAAAATTGTTGCACTGCAAATATAGCGCGCCCACCAGCGACTTCAAGGCGGAAATTCAAGCCAGCTTGGCGCGCTCGGCGGCGCCGCGCGCCAGAAGATTCTCGTCCGAGATCACGGTGACAAACTCAAACCCCTTCTCGATCATCTGGCCGGCATATTCGGCGCTGGTGCAATGCATGCCCGCTTTCAGCCCGGCTTTCTTGGCGGCCGCCAGGATCTTGCCGATCGCCTCCATCACCACCGGATCGGTCTGGTTCTGCCTGGCCTCGCGGCCCAGCGCCAGGCCCAGATCGGAGGGCCCGACATAGAGCATGTCCAAACCTTTCACCGCGGCGATGGCGTCCACATTCTCCAGGCCCTTCAGGGTTTCGATCTGGATGATGGTGAGGATGGTTTTGTTGGCGTGATGGACATAATCCTTGCCGCCATAGAGCAGCCCGCGCTTGGGTCCGAAGCTGCGATAGCCGTCCGGCGGATAGTGACAGGCCCGGACAAAGCGCTCGCACTCCTCCACCGTGTCGATATTGGGGCAGATCACGCCATAGGCCCCGGCATCCAGCGCCTTCATCACATCGCCCGGCGCATTCCAGGCCACCCGCATCAACGGCACCGTGTCGGTGGTGGAAATGGCGGCGAACATGGCGCACATGGAGGCGAAATCGCTGGCGCCATGCTGCAGGTCCACGGTCAGGCTGTCCCAGCCCTGGTGGGCCAGCATCTCCGCCGCCAGGGTGCCCGGCAGGGTGATCCAGCAATTCAGGGCCGGCTTGCCCGAGGCCCATAATTCGCGGATACGATTGGCGCGCATGCCCGATCGAGGTTAGACCAACGGCCTGCAAGGGCAAGGGGGACGGGAGCTTTGGAAACGCTTTCCACCACATGCGTGATCGTCGGCGGGGGCCCGGCCGGGATGATGTGCGGCTATATGCTGGCCCGGGCCGGGGTGGATGTGACGGTGCTGGAAAAGCACAAGGACTTCCTGCGCGATTTCCGCGGCGACACGGTGCATCCCTCCACTCTGCAAGTGATGCAGGAGCTGGGCCTGCTGCAGGATTTCCTCAAGCTGCCGCACACCAAAATCCGCACCGGCACCATCGAGATCGGCGACGAGCGTTTCACCATCGGCGATTTTTCCCGCCTGCCTACCGCCGCCAAATTCATCGCCCTGATGCCGCAATGGGACTTTCTGGATTTCCTGGCCGGCCAGGCAAAAAAACTGCCCAACTTCCATCTGCTAATGCAGACCGAAGCCAAGGACCTGATTGCGCAGGGCGACCGCATCTGCGGGGTACTGGCGACGGGGGCGAGGAGCGTTGGCGAAAGCCAGAGCGACCCAAAAAAAGTCAATCTGCAAATCAAGGCCGGGCTGACCATCGCCGCCGATGGCCGACATTCCACCTTACGCGACAAGTCCGGCCTGAAAGTCCAAGACCTGGGCGCGCCCTTTGACGTGTTGTGGCTGACCTTGCCGGTGCTGCCGGGCGATCCCGCCGACCTGATCGGCAAGGTCCGCGACGGGCAATTGTTCGTGATGATCTATCGCACCGATTACTGGCAATGCGCCTATCTGATCCCCAAGGGCGGCTTCGACACCATCAAGGCCGACGGCCTGACAAAGTTCCGCAACCGGCTGAAATCGATCGCCGGCTTTGCCGCGGGCCGCATCGACGAAGCCATCCGGGATTTCGACCAGGTCAAGCTTTTGACGGTGACGGTGGACCGGCTGGAAAAATGGGCGCGGCCCGGCCTGCTCTGCATCGGCGATGCCGCCCATGCCATGTCGCCCATTGGCGGGGTCGGCATTAATCTGGCCATCCAGGATGCGGTGGCGACGGCCAATATCCTCAGCCCCGTCCTGACCCGCGGCGTACCGACTTTGCGCGACCTGCGGAAAGTCCAGAAACGGCGCGAGTTTCCCACCAAAGTGATTCAGGCCTTTCAGGTGGCGGCGCAGAACATCCTGCTGGCGCCGACCCTGGCGGCGATGCGAACCCCCAAGCCGCCGGCGATCCTCCGCCTGCTGAATGCCTGGCCCTGGGCGCGGCAGTTCCCGGCGCGCTTTATCGGCATGGGCGTGCGCCCGGAACATGCGCGGCTGCCGAAACGCTAGGGAAGTGGGCGCTGAGTTTGCTGCGTTGCGGCGACGAATAGACATTCCCGCACAGTCGGAACGGGTTTAGCCTTTCAGGCGACGAATACGGGAGCCGCCCATGGCCATGGTACATCGTCCGATTGAGTCATCCCACAAGGAACAGAATCGCTGCGCCTTCATGTTCTGCATGACATGGGTGGGGTTCTTCATCTTGATCGGCGCGTTCGGCTGGATCGCCAGCGCGCTTTAGCAAATCGGAAAGAAGTTGGATCCCCTTCCCTCGCCGCTGGTCGCGGCTCGCCGGGGATGACATTGCGCTTTGGCGCAATGTCACATCTGCATCGTCCAACCCTCGACCCCCATCGCGGCTTGCCTGACAGCTTCCGTCAGAGTCGGATGCGAATGGCAGGTGCGCGCGATGTCCTCGGATGAGGCGCCGAATTCCATCGCCAGCACCACTTCAGCGATCAGGTTGCCCGCTTCCGGTCCAATGATGGCGCAGCCCAGCACCTTGTCGGTCTTGGCATCGGCCAGGATCTTTACCAGGCCGTCGGTCGCCATGATGGTCTTGGCGCGGGCATTGGCGGTAAAGGGAAACTTGCCGACCTTGTATTGCACACCGGCGGCCTTCAGCTCTTCCTCCGTCTTGCCCACAGTGGCGACTTCCGGAAAGGTATAAACCACCGAGGGAATGGCATCGTAATTCACATGCCCCGCCTTGCCCGCGATCAGTTCGGCACAGGCCACCGCTTCATCCTCGGCCTTGTGCGCCAGCATGGCGCCTTCGCGGCAATCGCCGATGGCATATATACCCGGCACATTGGTGCGGTAATGATGATCGGTGATGACGCGGCCGCGCTTGTCCAAGGTCACGCCCGCTTCGGCCAGGCCCAGGCCCGCGGTGTAGGGAATGCGGCCGATGGCGACCAGCATCACATCGGCATCCAGCACCTGGCTGTCGCCGCCGGCAGCCGGCTCGACGCTGACCTTCAAGGCGCCGCCCTTCTTTTCCACGCCCGTGACCTTGGTGGACAAATGGAAGGTGAAACCCTGCTTGGTCAGCACGCGCTGGAACGCCTTGGAGACTTCCAGGTCAATGCCCGGGGTGACGCGATCGAGGAATTCCACCACCGTGACCTCCGAACCCAGGCGCGACCAAACCGAGCCCAGCTCCAGCCCGATCACCCCGGCGCCCACCACCAACAACTTTTTGGGCACCGATGTCAGCGCAATGGCGCCGGTCGAGGAAACGATCTGCTTTTCGTCCAGGGTGACGCCCGGCAGCGGCGCGACATCCGAGCCGGTGGCGATGATGATGTGTTTGCAGGTGAGGCTGCGGGTCTTGCCGTCCGCCAGCGTCACTTGGACTTTTCCGGGCGCGGTGATGCGCGCTTCGCCGACAATGGCCTCGCTCTTGGCCTTCTTGAGCAGGAATTCCACGCCCTTGGTCAGTTCGCCGACCATCTTGGACTTCTGCGCCATCATGGCGGGCAGGTCGAGATCCACCTTGGCCTTGATGCCCAGCCTGGCGAAGTCATGTTGCGCTTCGTGAAAGCGCTCTGACGTATGCAGCAGCGCCTTGGACGGAATGCAGCCGATATTCAGGCAGGTGCCGCCAAAGCTGCCGCGCTTGTCGATGCAGGCGCTGGTCAGGCCAAGCTGGCCCAGCCGGATCGCCGCATTGTAGCCGCCGGGGCCGCCCCCGATCACGATCGCGTCGAAACTGTCTGCCATGGCCCTGCTCGGTTGATATTCGGGCCGGAACATAACCATTGCAGCCTGAACGAAAACAGCCCCAAACGCATGCCAGTGCGGCGAATTGGCCGCTGGGGCCAAGATTCACACCTGCGGACCGTCCTTGGGCTTCAGGTCGGGGTCGGGGAAGATCAGATCCACCACCGTGCCCTGCCCCGGCTCGGAATGGACGCTTGAGACACCGCCCAATTGCAGCCCGAAGGTCTTGATCAGGCGGCTGCCCACGCTCTTGCCGGTTGCGTCCATGACAAAGCCCGTGCCGTTATCGGCGATCGCCAGTTTCAGCTTGCCGCCGTCCATCGGCACCATGCTGACCCGGACCACGCCCTGCTGCTGGTGGGGGAAGGCGTGCTTAAAGATGTTGGTCAGGGCTTCCACCGTGAACAGCGCCAGCGCCACCGCCACACTGCCGGACACCACGCGGCTGGGGACATCTACCTCCACCTGCACATTCTCCGCGCTCATGCCGCCGGCGATCTGGTGACAGAGTTCTTCCAGAAGCTGGCGGATATCCAGCGTGCTCTGGTCCTCCAGCTCGTTGAGGATGCGGTGCACCAGCGCCAGGGCATTGATCCGAGTCTGGGCCTGCAGCAGCGCCTCCTTGGCGCTCAGGTCCCTGACCTGGTTGGCCTGGATGGACAGCAGGCTCATCACTATCTGCAGATTGTTCTTCACCCGGTGATGGATTTCCTTGATCAGCGTGGTCTTCATGTCCACGGCTTCGCGCAGGCGCCGGTCGCGGTCCTGGATGCCCTCGGCCATGTCGCTGAGGGCGTCGCCCAACAGCTTGAACTCCACCGGAGCTTCGGCCAGGTCGGGGCGGATGGTGTAATGGCCACTGCGATAGGCCGCCGCGATGCGCCTGAGATAGCTGATCCACTGCGTCACCTGCCGGTCGGTCGCCAGCCAGATGGCGAACCAGGCAAAGCCGATCATCAGGATGGGCAGGGCGAAATCCAGGCCGACATGCAGATAGGTGGGACCGAACAAGCGGCTCTCGCCCATGGCAAAGGCCACGAAAATGGAATTGCCCATCAAAGTCGCATTGCCGTAGCGCCACAGGTCGCCGCTTCTGTCCACCGCGCTGGAAACATCGTTGGGATCGGCGCCGGCGGACAGCGCCGCCTTGGCGATGGCCGCCCCCACATCCCTGTTGTTGGTGGCGATCACCTTGCCGGTGCGGTCATAGACGGCCACCACCGCGCCCTTGGGCAGGTTGGCGGAGCGCATCATGTAGTCGATCCAGTGCACGTCCAGCGAGATCGCCACGGTGCCGTCGAAACTGCCGTCCGGCTTGTGCAAGGCCAGCATGCCGCCGATCACCGGCTGGCCGGTGACGCGGCTGACCAGTTCATTGGAAACCGCCATGCCGTCGGTCTTCTGCGCCTCGGCGAACACCCCATTGCTGCTGACTTTCAGGCCATGGG
>JAEKMB010000313.1 GCA_019508105.1 Alphaproteobacteria bacterium | reverse complement strand
GTCTTCGGGCAGGTCGGGCAGGTCTTCCAGCTTGAACTGGGCGGCCTTCAGCCAATCCTCATAAGGCTCGGCGGCGGAGAATTTCTGTTTGATCTCCTCATCCTCGACAATGCGGCCCTCTTCGAAATCGATCAGCAGCATCTTGCCGGGCTGCAGGCGCCACTTGCGCTTGATCTTCTCCTCGGGCACCGGGATCACGCCCGATTCCGAGGCCAGGATCACCAGATCGTCCTCGGTTTCGATATAGCGCGCGGGCCGCAGGCCGTTGCGGTCCAGGGTAGCGCCGATCTGGCGGCCATCGGTGAAGGCGATGGCAGCGGGGCCGTCCCAGGGCTCCATCAACGCGGCGTGATATTCGTAGAACGCCTTGCGCTGGGCATCCATGCTCTTGTTGCCGGCCCAGGCTTCGGGGATCAGCATCATCACGGCATGGGCGAGCGGATAGCCGCCGGCCACCAAAAGCTCCAGCGCATTGTCCAGGCAGGCGGTGTCGGACTGGCCGTGCGGAATCAGCGGCCACATCTTGTCGAGGTCAGGTCCGAGCAATTCGGATTCCATGCCGCGGCGGCGCGCATTCATCCAGTTGACGTTGCCGCGCACCGTGTTGATCTCGCCATTATGGGCGATGTAGCGGTAAGGGTGCGCCAGCTTCCAGGACGGGAAAGTGTTGGTGGAGAAACGCTGATGCACCAGCGCCACCGCCGAGACGGTGAGCGGGTTCTGCAAGTCGCGGTAAAAGCGGCCCACATCATGGGCCAGCAGCAGGCCCTTATAGACCACGGTGCGGGTGGACAGGCTGGGCATATAAAGCTGCTGGATGGCGGGCAGCTTGTGCTTCTTGGCCAGATCCGCCAGCGGGTTCTGTGCCTGCTTCCTGATGGTCAGCAGCTTGCGTTCAAACTGGTCCTGGCTCTTGATGTGCGGACCGGCGGCAATGATCGCCTGGCGGATCAGTGGCATGCCATCCAGCACGGTCTTGCCGAGCCCCGCCGGATCGGTCGGCACATCGCGCCAGCCCAGAAGCTTCTGGCCTTCGAGCTTGATGAAATGCTCGAATTGCTTGACCACGATCTCGCGCGCCTTGGCTTCGCGCGGCAGGAAACACATGGCCACGGCATACTTGCCCGGCTCGGGAAGATTGACGCCCGTCTGTTTGGCCCATTCGCGGAACAGGGGGTCGGGAATCTGAATCAGGATGCCGGCGCCATCGCCCACTAGGGGATCGGCGCCCACCGCGCCCCGATGATCCAGGTTGATGAGAAGCTGCAGACCCAGCCCGATGATGTCATGGGACTTGGCGCCCTTGATGTTCGCGACAAAGCCGACGCCGCAGGCGTCATGCTCATTCGCGGGGTCATAAAGACCCTGTTTCGGCGGCAAGCCCATTTCAACCCCAACCATACAAGCGGACACAGTCTCCCCGCCCTCGCCCCTTCAAAAGGAAGAATGGGGAAAGCCAGGGAAACGTTCGCTTCTTATAGAATTACCCAGCATCGAAACACGCCGCCAGTTGCGGCGCAACATGTCAGTGTTGCACAGGGCAAATGAGCAGCCATGCAAATTGAGAATGATTCACAACAAATACCTCGGCTTGACTCCCTTACGCGCTGGAGCATTATAGAACATAACATGAACAACACAGCAAAAATCGCGGAATTGCGCCATTTTTTGTCGCGCTACGGCCTTCCCTCCGACCGGGAGCCGGTGGCGCTGGGTCATCCCCAGGCCGATGCGGTTCTGGGCGGAGGCCTCAGGCCCGGCTGCCTGCACGAGGTGTTTGCCAAAGGGTGGAGCGGCGGAGGTTTTGCCGCAGCCTTGGGGGTGCGGATGGCGGGGGCAAAACCTTTTTTCTGGGTACGTCCCGATTACGAAGCGCTGGAATATGGCGCGCTGTCGCCCACTGGCTTCTTGGAGCTGGGCGGTGATCCGCGAGCATTGGTCCAGCTGCGCGCTCGCAAGGCCGATGATGCCCTGTCGGGGGCGGCCGACATCCTGGCTTGCCCGCATGTCGGCGTGCTGCTGCTGGAATTAAGCGGCATGCCCAAAAGCCTGGACCTGGTGGCCAGCCGCAGACTGGCTTTCGCGGCCAATGAAAGCGGGGTGACGGTGATCCTGCTCCGCGAAGGCGCGGCGTGCGAACCCAGCGCCGCCTTGACCCGCTGGCAAGTGCGCAGCGCGCCATCGCACGCCGATGACGATGACTGGGGCAATCCGGTTTTCGATGCCCAACTGGTTCGCCACCGCGCCGGCGGACTGGGACATTTTCTGATGCAATGGAATCCCGAACATGCTTGTTTCGACACGGCGGATCTTGGCGCTGTGGCTGCCACGCCTGCCGACCGACCGGCTTACCCGCAGGAACAACGGCGCGCCGTCTAAGGCGCCGCTGATTGTCAGCGCAAAAAGCGGCAACGCCCTCCATGTTCATGCGCTGGAGGCAAGAGCGGCCAGACTCGGACTCTATAAAGGCCAGCCCCTGGCCAATGCCCGCGCCATGGTGCAGCCCCTGACCATCGTTCGGTGCGACGAAAAAGCCGATGCCGCACTGCTGGAGGCCATTGCCGACTGGTGCGACCGCTTCACGCCCTTGGTGAGTTTGGATGCGCCGGACGGGCTGTTTCTGGACATTACCGGCGCGGCGCATCTGTTCGGCGGCGAGGCAGCGATGCTGGCGCATGTCACCGGCAGCATCGCCAAACAGGGCTTTGCCGTGCGCGGCGCCATCGCCGGCACCTCGCTGGCGGCGCGCGCGCTGGCGCGGTTTCATCCCACGATCGTAGCGGCGGGCGGCGAAGCTGCAGCGGTAGCGCCGCTGCCCATCACCGCGTTGGACTGCGACGACAAGGCCTTGCGCGCCTTGCGTCATGCCGGGCTCAAGACCGTCAGGATGGTGGCGGAGCGACTTTCCAGCGAATTGTCGGAGCGGCTGGGCAAAATCTTTGTCACCCGCCTGAAGGTGATGCTGGGGGCGGAAGAACAGCCGCTGACACCCCGCCGCGCCCTGCCCGACCTGATGGCCGAGCGGCATTTCGCCGAACCCGTCGTCACCCAGGATGCCATCACCACGGCGCTGCTGGGGCTGGCGCAATCTTTAAGCGAAATTCTGGAGCGCGAAGGCCGCGGCGCGCGGGTGCTGGAAGCGGTCTTCTTCCGCGCCGACGGCAAAGTGGAGCGCATCGCAATTCGGACAAGCGAAGCCTTGCGCGATCCCAAGATCATCATGCGGCTGCTGAACCAGAAGCTGGACGCCCTGGCCGATCCGCTGGATCCCGGCTTCGGCTTCGACCTGGTGCGGCTGGAAGCCTTGCTGGCGGAGGAGACCAGGCCCGGCACCATCAGCTTCGATCATGATGAGAATGCCCGTTGCCAGATCGCTTTTCTGGTGGACCGCTTGGCGGTGCGTTTTGGCTACACCCGCGTACAGCGTTTCATACCCCAGGACACTCACATTCCCGAAGCCGCTTGTGTCGCGGTGCCGGCCCAGGACCGCGATTTCGCCCCCGAACACTGGACAGTAAAGCGCACTCCCGGCGATCCCCCGCGCCGGCCGCTGCGGCTGTTGCAGAAGCCGGAAGAAATCCATGCCATGGCCTCGGTACCCGATGGCCCGCCTGTCCGCTTCCGCTGGCGGCAATGCCTTCATGACGTGGTGCGCGCCGAAGGACCAGAACGCATTGCGATGGAGTGGTGGCGCAGCACCGGACTGACACGCGATTACTTCCGTGTCGAGACCGACGAAGGCCAGCGCTTCTGGCTTTATCGCGACGGGCTTTATGGCGGCCAGGCGCCGCGCTGGTACCTGCAAGGCATATTCGCATGAGCTATGCCGAGCTGGCCGTCACCACCAACTATTCCTTTTTGCGCGGCGCTTCGCATCCGGGCGACTTCGTCATCCAGGCCGCGCATCTTGGTTATCCCGCCATCGGCATCGCCGACCGCAACACCTTGGCCGGCGTGGTGCGCGCCTATGAGGAATGGAGCAAGCTGGAGCTCGCGTCCCGCCCGCGCCTGTTGGTCGGTGCCCGGCTGGTCTTCCACGACGGCACACCGGACATTCTCGCCTATCCGCAGGACCGTGCCGCCTATGGCCGCCTCTGCCGGCTTCTCAGCCTGGGCAAGTCCCGCGCGCCCAAAGGCGAATGTTTTCTTTCCCTCCCCGACCTTCTTGACCCGCAATATCGCGAAGGCTTGCTTTTGATCGTCATGCCGCCGGCCGGCACCGATACCATCGCGCCCCTGCTTGCCCGGCTGGGGCCGGGGACATGGCTGGCAGCCTCTATGCTCTATACCGGCGAAGACCGCCGCCGGTTGCGCGACCTCAAGCGCCTGGCGCGCACCGCGCGGGTGCCGCTGATCGCCGTCAATGACGCGCTCTATCACCATGCCGACCAGCGGGAACTGCAGGACATCGTCACCTGCATTCGCGAGCATGTCACCTTGCAGGACGCCGGCAAAAGGCTGGAGGCCAATGCTGAACGTCACCTGAAACCTGCGGGCGAAATGGCCCGCCTGTTTCAAGCCTGCCCGGACGCCATTGCCCAAACCGGCCGCTTCACTGCCTGTATCCACTTCACCCTGGACATGCTGAAGCAGAATTATCCCCATGAGCCGGTGCCGCCGGGCAAGACTGCCGACGGTCATTTGCGCGATCTCACCAAGGCGGGCCTGAAGCGCCGCTATCCGCAAGGCACGCCTTTCAAGGTGGCGCGGCTGGCGGTGAAAGAACTGAGCTTCATCGCCAAACAGGAAATCGCGCATTATTTCCTCACCGTGCACGACATTGTGCGCTATGCCGAAGGTAAGGGCATTCTCTGTCAGGGTCGCGGCTCGGCCGCCAATTCCGCGGTCTGTTATGTGCTGGGCGTCACCGCGGTGGATCCCAACACTTTCGATGTGCTGTTCGAACGCTTCCTCAGCGCCGAACGCAAGGAGCCGCCCGACATTGACGTGGATTTCGAGCATGAACGGCGCGAGGAGGTCATTCAATATATCTACCAGCGCTATGGCCGCCGCCGCGCCGCCCTGACCGCCACCGTGATCTGTTACCGCTCGCGCAGCGCCATCCGCGAAGTGGGCAAGGTGTTCGGCCTCACTGAGGATGTCACCGGCAAGCTGGCCGATACGGTCTGGGGTCATCATGGCGGCGAGCTGCAAGAGCATCAGGTTCAGGAGGGCGGCTATGACCTCGCCAACAGGGCGGTCGAACGGGCGGTGCATTTCGCCGGCAGGATTTCGGGTTTTCCACGCCATTTGTCCCAGCATGTCGGCGGCTTTGTGCTGACCGAGGATTATCTCGACACTATCGTGCCGATCGGTCCCGCCGCGATGGACGACCGCAGTTTCATCGAATGGGACAAGGATGATCTCGATACCTTGCGCATCATGAAGGTGGATGTGCTGGCGCTGGGGATGCTGACCTGCATCCGCAACGCTTTCGATCTGATCCATGCCCATTCACGCGGCACCAGGCCGAAATACACCCTGGCCACCGTTCCCAAGGAACGGCCCTACGTCTATGAGATGTTGCAACGGGCCGACACCATCGGGGTATTCCAGGTGGAAAGCCGCGCCCAGATGAGCATGCTGCCCCGCCTCAAGCCGGAAAAATTCTACGACCTTGTGGTGGAAGTGGCGATCGTGCGGCCCGGCCCGATCCAGGGCGGCATGGTCCATCCCTATCTCAAGCGCCGCAAACTGCAGCGCGACAAGCCGGGCATGGTGTTCGATTATCCCAAGCCTGGTCCTGAACACCGGCAGGATGAACTGCGGGATGTTCTGCACAAGACCCTGGGCGTGCCTCTGTTCCAGGAACAGGCCATGAAGCTGGCCATTGTCGCCGCCAAATTCACTCCCGATGAGGCCAATGGCCTGCGTCGCGCCATGGCCACTTTTCGTCATGTCGGGACCATCGGCACCTTCGAGCGCAAGTTCATCGACCGCATGGTGGAACGCGGTTATGACCAGGCGTTTGCCGAATCCTGCTTCGAGCAGATCAAGGGTTTCGGCAGTTACGGCTTTCCCGAAAGCCATGCCGCCAGCTTCGCGCTGCTGGTCTATGTTTCCGCCTGGCTCAAGCGGCGCTTTCCGGCCGCCTTTGCCGCGGCGTTGCTCAATTCCCAGCCCATGGGTTTTTACGCCCCGGCCGAGATCGTGCGCTGCGCGCGGGAGAATGGCAAAGTGACCGTGCTGGCACCGGATGCTGCCTTCAGCGACTGGGACTGTACCCTGGAGCGTGACGCGCAAGGCACCCTATGTCTCAGACTGGGCTTTCGCCAGATTGACGGCTTTCGCGAGGACGATGGCCGCACCATCATGGCCGAGCGCGGCTATGGCTATCGCAG
>JAEKMB010000312.1 GCA_019508105.1 Alphaproteobacteria bacterium | reverse complement strand
TTTATCTCCGTGAGACTATCGGCTCAGCCTACTTGCTCTTGCTGATGAGATAGGCCTGCAGGTCGCCCGCGAAGGCGCGCAGCTTCTCGGTGATCACCTTGTTGCGGCGGACCAGGTAGTTGTACAGCAGCACCGCGGGGACCGCGACGAACAGACCGATGGCGGTCATCTGCAGCGCTTCGCCCACCGGGCCGGCGACCTTGTCAATGGACATCTGGCCGGCGACACCGATGCCGATCAGCGCGTTCAAGATACCGATAACGGTTCCGAGCAGACCGACGAACGGCGAGACCGAGCCGACCGAACCCAGGAACGCGATGCCGCCTTGCAGACGGGCATTGGCGTCTTCCAGCTGGCGGGTCAGGGTCATGCCGATCCAGTCGCTGAGGCCCACCAAAGTGGTGCCACCGGTGGAGGCCTTGAGGCCGGCTTCGGCGATGCCGCGGAAGATGGAGTTCTTCGGCAGCTTGTCGACGCCTTCGTTCAGGGTGGCGGAGGTCCAGAACTTCTTCTCGACCTGCGAGGCCTGGTTCATGATGCGCTGCTGTTCGATCCACTTGGTGAAGAAGATGTACCAAGTGCCGGCCGACATGATGATCAGGGTGCCCAAGATGGTACGGCTGATCCAGTCGCCATTCTCGACCATGTGCTTCAGACCGTAGGGAGTTGAGGCGTCGGCGGCATTGACCTTGGAGGCGGCGCTGCCAGCAGCGGCGTCGCCGGCCGGAGCAGGAGCCGGGGCGGCGGCGTCGGCAGCGGGCGCAGCCGGCGGGGCGGCGGCGTCAGCAGCAGGCGCCGGAGCGGCCTGGGCGTAAACCGGAGCAACGGCGCTCAGGCTGGTCATGGCGACGATGGCGGCAGCGATCGTCAGTTTCTTGAAGTTCATTTTTTTCTGCTCCGTGGTAAACCGATGAATTTCGTGGATAGGCGGTGATTATTTGGCGTCTTTAAGATCCCAGGTGATGCGGATCTGCGTGGAAACGTCGTGGACCACACCCTGCTGGGTGGGCGGCTGCCAGCGCCAGACGCGTTTGACATGATCGCAGGCGGCCGTGTCCAGCCGCTCCGAGCCGGAGCTGCTGACGACCTTGCAATTGTCGACATTGCCTTCGGTGGTGATGTGCACCTCGATCAGGGTCGTGCCGGACTCATTCAGGCGCACCGAGATCGGCGGATAGGCCGGCTGGGTATGCGTACGCATGATCGCGCGCAAGGGATCGCTGGCGGCCACGGCCTTTGGCGCGGGCGGTGCCGGCGGCGGTTTGGCCACTGTGGTGACCGGCGGCGGCGGCGCGGTGGCGACCTGGAATTCGGGTACGATGGCGACGGGCGGCGGCGGCTTCACCAGATCCGGCGGCGGCGGCGGCGGTGCCTTGGGCGGGGTCTTCTGGGTGTCGACGGTGGCCTTGATTTCCTGGAGCTGCTTGATCAGCGCGCCCGAAGACAGAGCTGCAACCAGACCGGCGATGCCGGCAATGTGAATGGCGATGACGATGGCAAGGCTGGTGGCCTTGTTTGCGGCGCTCTTCTTTTCGACATGCAAATGACCTGGACGTTCCATGCGCTCTCACTCAAAAGACGAGACCCGGTACCACGCGTACCCGGTCCGGCAAATTGTTCGGGACCAACTCAAACCCAACGCGGCGTCTATGGGTAACGCCTTCAGGCAGCTTTTAAAGCAATCGCTTACCGTCTTTGCAAGGGGTATCGGTCCTGTAGTAGCGCCGCGCCTTCGCCCATGCCTTGATCATAGGATGCGCCCCTCTGCCCAAGGCTTGGCGCAAGAGCCCCGTGCTGCCGCACGCTTCGCATGTGCAGCAATGGAAAGAACAGCCCTTAAACCTTGGCGCAGCCGATGAAAATCCGCTTACCACAGCGGATGGGAAAGCTTTCGCACATTGCCCTATAGAGGGCGGATGGGGCGCGTCCGCACGGCCAAGGTTCCCTTGCGACATCTTTGCTTTTTCGGGAGGCAAAAATTGGCGATGCTTGGGGCAGCCGCCGTCACCCACTCTCAAGGATAATACTTATGCGATATCTCCATACCATGGTGCGCGTCTCCGACCTGGATGCGTCACTGGACTTCTACTGCAACAAGCTGGGGCTGGTGGAAGTGCGGCGCATGGAAAACGAGAAGGGACGCTTCACGCTGGTTTTCCTGGCCACCCCGGACGATGCAAAGCGCATCAAAGCCGAGGGTGCTGTCGACACCGGCGCGGCAAGCCCGGTGGTCGAATTGACCTGGAACTGGGACGAGAAGGGTTATCCCGGTGGGCGGAATTTTGGGCACCTAGCCTATCGGGTGAGCGACATCTATGCGCTGTGTGAAAAACTGATGGCGGCCGGCGTCACCATCAACCGCCCGCCGCGCGACGGACACATGGCCTTCGTCCGCTCACCGGACGGCATTTCCATTGAACTCCTGCAGGACGGCCATCTGGAGCCCAAAGAGCCCTGGACCTCGATGCCCAACACCGGAAGCTGGTAGCGTCCCCCCCGCGAGGCCACTAGCGCGAGGATTTTTGGCGAGATGATAACGCGCCTGTTTCCGCGGCCGCTCGCCCAAGCTCGCGGCGCTCGCTGCTTTCGCAGGTCCCCCGGACCTACTCACGCGCTGACGCGCGCCGCAGATCTCAAATGCGGCCGAGTACGGTGAGGATGCCGACTTGGGTGGTCGAGCCATTGTTGCCGCGGATCCAGTCGTAATTGACGCCCAGATGCCAAGTGTCGGTGCCCGCGCCCAGGCCCAGGCCCAGGATGGCGTTGCCGCTGTCGGGATCCGGACCAATAAAGGTCATGGTATTGCCCGCGGTGGAGCGGCCGCCGGTGGCCTGGAACGCCGCCTTGATCTTCACCGGCTGCTGCAACATGTCGTAGCGATAGCCCAGACGCAGTTCCGGCGAGAGCTCGAAGTTCCAAACATTGACCGTCTTCTTGAGGTCGGCGCCGATGGCGCCGCGCAGCGAGCTGGCGAAGTAAGGCGCCACATCCAGGTTCAGGCCCGGGCCGCCATTGGCTTCCAGATAGCCTTCCTCGCGCAGGGTCAGTCCGTCCAGGCTGACATGCGGATCCACTTCGATGCCGGCGTAATGCAGCATGGTGCCGGCATTGGCGCCCAGCGCCAACATGGCACCCGGCCGGCGGCTGGTGGCTTCGCGGAACAGGCCGCCGATATTGAGCGAGCGGGTCTGGTTGAAATCGCCATAGGCGGCGCTGATCTGGGTATCCAGAAAGACATGCTTGCCGCGCCAGTCGGTATAGCCGGTCAGCATGAACCATTGGGTGTTGGTGCGGGTGGCGCGCGGCAATTGCTGGGAGACGTCGCCGCTATAGAAGGTGAAGGCGCCGCCATACCAGCCATTGCGCGGGCTTCCGCCGTCCACGCCCAGCACAAAGCCGAAGCCATGATCCTTATAGGAGGTGAGCGTGCCGTCGGCGCTGGTGCGGCCCTTGTTGGAGATCTGGCCGGTAAATTCCTCGCCCCACAGGGTGGTGTCGCCGGCCTGGTTGCCATAGCTGCGCAGCAGGCGCTGGCGCGCCGCCACCGGGCCGGACGCCTGGTCGGTGATCAGGATGGCAATCTCGCGGGTGCCGCCCGAGACATCGGGCGCGAACTGCGAAAACACCTGCTGCGCCTGCTGCTGGGATGCCTGGAAATTGATCCCGCTGCCGGGCACGCCGGGGGTGTTGTAGATGGTGAGGCTGGTGGCGATCGCCGAGCCCAGCTCATTGTCGGTGGCCAGCGCCGAGGCCGCGAAGGGGAATTCGTTGCGGGCATTGCCGGACAGGTTCAGGCCGGGCGTGCCGTCGGGATTCTTGGCGCCGGTGGAGCGCGGCAACAGGTGCAGCTGCAGGACCTGCTGGCCGCTGGCATCGATCGTGTTGGTCAGCGGCAGGACGCCGCTTTCGGTGGGCGTCTCGAACAGGAACGGCGTGTTCTGGCCCAGTAGCGCGTTCTGGTTCGCGAGGGTGGTGTCCGTGATCACCGGCGCGCGAATCAAAGTGATGTTCTGCACGGTCGGAGTGGTGGTGGTGGCGGCGGTGAAGCCCGAGGAAATATAGGTGCCGAACTGCAGCGCCAGGTTGGCGCCGGACAGGTTGGCGCTGTTGGCTTGCACCACCGGGCTGAGGCTGTTGAGGTTGCTCTGGGAAATCGCCAGGCCCAGCGTGCCGTTGGGAGCGACGTTAAAGGTGGTGGCCTGGAGCGCCTGGCTGGTGTTGGCGACATAGAGAAGGCCATTGGGGTCGACCTGGACCGCCAACGAGTTGACGCCGGACGTGATCACGGCGTTGACATAGCCGAAGCCGCCGACATGCAATGTGTTGCCGGAGCCTGATCCGAAGCTGATCGAGGTCGGCGAGGTGATGGGCGACAGACCCGCCTGGTCGTTCAGCACGGCCTGGCCCACGATCGCATAGTTGACGCTGGTGGCGACCACGCTGGGCGAGATGGCCGGATTGGCGGTGGTGCCGCCTGTGCCGGTGTTGCCCACATTGAGCGTGTTGTTGTTGCCGGCCGAGGTGAACAGCACGCTGCCCAGGATGCGGCCGGCATTGTTGATCGTCACGCCGCCGCTGGTGCCGGCTGACAGGTCAATGGCATTGGTGAGGGTGCTGGTGACGGCTCCGGTGGCCGGCGACAGGGTGGTATTGAACGCCTGGATGGTGCCGGCATTGTTGATGGTCTTGAGGCTATCGCTCTGGTCGCTGATGGCTTCCGACACCAGGCTGAAGGGCGAGTTGATGGTGGCGATGGTCTTGGTGGGCGAGACGGTATTGGTGAGGACCTGGGCGGAAATGGTGGCGCCCTTGCCGACATTGATCACCGGCACGTTGGCGTTGGCGCCGATGATCACGCCGAACGCGCTGCCGCCGCCGATGCCGCTGACCTGAGCGCTGATATTGCCGCTGGTGTTAGCGCTGCCGCTGATGGCCTGGGAAACCACATCCAGGCGCGGCACGAAGGCATACGGACCGATATACAGCGCCGTGGCGCTGGTAATGCCGGTGGAGGTCACGGTCTGGGAATTGGTGCCGGCCTGGGCCTGGATGGAGCCGGTGTTCAGAAAGCCGCCCGTCGCAGTGTAGCTGACCGGCGTGGTCGTGGTGACGCCATTGACGGTCGACGTGACATTGTCGGTACGGGCGGTCGGTGTGGTGGAGCAGGTGACGGCTGTGCTGCTGAGACAGGTGAAAAGGGCTGGCGAGTTGCCCTGGATGATAATCGCGGCGGTGCTGAGATCGGCGTCGGTCGGCTGGGCGCTGACGGCGCCGCGGTTGATGAAGGAATAGCCCGGGTTGATGGGGTCGACATCGGCCGTCACCGGACCCAACACGATGGGGCCGAGCCCCGAGGGCAGTCCGGAGGTGATGGACTGGGACGGGTCGATCAGGATGACCGGCTGGGTGACGCCCGACAGGACCAGGCCCGCGGCGGAGACCGCCGAGCGGGCGAGATTGCTTGAGGTGCCGGGTCCGACGCCGAGATAGCCGCCATCGATGCTGGCACCGATCACAATAGCGCTGCCCGCTTCCGGATTGCCGCCGCGGGTGTTGAAGTTCTGGGTTCCAATCAGCGAAATCGCCCCGGCATTGATGAAGGTGCCGCCGGAGGATGAGGGGCAGGTAAAGCCGGATGGACGTTTGGAATCGCTGGCGCAGGAATGAATGCCGCCCAGTTCCTCCACGCCGATCAGGCCGCCGCCCACGCCCGAGAGGCCGGACTGCAGGACAAAATTGCCGTTCACCGTGCCGCCCAGATACACCATGACGCTGTTGGACTGGGTGGAATTGACGGTGCTGTTCTGGACGATGCCGCCCCCGCCGATCAGGATATTGCTGGTGACCTTGGTACCCTGGGCCAGAATGAAGGCGGCCGACTGATCGCCCTGCAGGATCATGGAGGATTGCTGGGTGACGGCGCTGGTGCCGGTGATGGCGGTGGTGGTCAGGGTGGTGAGGCTGATGGGGCCGTAATAGGTATTGCCGCCCGAGATGACGAGGCCGCGCTTGCCGGTACCGTTGCCGCCCAGATCGATGCTGCCGGTGGAGGCAAAGCCGGTGCCCGGCGGCACCAGGTTGCCCAGGGAGGTGTCGATGGCGACGCCGATGGCGGAATCCACGCCTGTGTTGGCGATGAAGCCGTTGTTAAGGACGAAATTGTTGCTGTTGAGGGTCACCGCCGCGACGTTGCTCTGGGTGATGCCCACGCCGCCGCCGGATTCGATGGTGATATTGCCGCTGCCGGAGGTGAGGAGCGGCGTAGAGGTGCTGGTGGTGATGTCGGTATCAGCGCGCGCCGTGGTCACGGCCAGGGCAGCCGCCAGCAGGGCAGCCGCAGCGGCGGAAAGCAT
>JAEKMB010000311.1 GCA_019508105.1 Alphaproteobacteria bacterium | reverse complement strand
CAGTCTTCCAGTCCCAGCGGATCGACCAGCACCAGCCTTTCGGTATCGCTAGGAAAAGTCAGGCCATAGCGCATCGCCATCATGCCGCCGGTGGAATGGCCCATCACAATGGCGCGGGTGATGCCCAGCGATTTCAAAAGCTCGTGGGTGTTCGCCGCCAGTTGCTCGAAAGTGTATTCGTAAAGCTGCGGCTTGGTGGATTTGCACCAGCCCACCTGGTCGGGCGCGATCACCCGGAAGCCGGCGCCGCTCAGCGCCCGGATGCTGCCTTCCCAGGTGGCGGAACAAAAATTCTTGCCATGCAGCAAGACAATCGTGTGCCCGTTCGGCGTGGCCGGCTTCACGTCCATATACGCCATGTCCATCGCCACATCCTGGCTCTGGAAACGGTAATGCTGCAGCGGGAAGGGATATTCATAGCCTTCCAGCATCGGACCATAGGCGGCCCCGTCCTGCGCCATGGCAGGTACGGCCAGAAGCAAACATGCGAAAAGAAGGCGTTTCATGCGCGAACAATACGCCTTGCCCGCAAAAGGAAAAGGGTGTGATGCTGGCGCAAAGAGGAGCGTCGCCGGAGCGACCAACAAAAAGGGAGGGGCTTGATGGATCGCCGCAATGTGATTGGCCTGGGCCTGGCCGCCGCCGCCTTTTCCAGACAGGCGCTGGCCGATACACTGATGCCGGGTGACGGCAGCGTCCCCAGCGATCCCAAGGAGATTATGACCCTGTGGCCGGGCACGCCGCCTGGCGGCGCCGGCATGCGCCTGCCCAACCGCATCCAGAACCGCGATCCGGGCGCCGCGCCGGTGGACCGCTATATCGACCAGGTCGGCAATCCCAGCATGATCGTGTTCCGCCCCGACCGGCCCGACGGTTCGGCCTTCATCGTGGCGCCGGGCGGCGGCTATTCGCGCGAGATGATGGATTTCGAAGGCACCGATGTGGCGCGCCGCTTCAATGCAGCCGGGGTCACGGTGTTCGTGCTGCGCTACCGCTTGCCCGGCGAGGGTTGGACGAACCGCAGCGACGTGCCGCTGCAGGATGCTCAGCGCGCCATGCGCCTGGTGCGCGCCAATGCCGGCAAATATGGCCTGGACCCGGCGCGCATCGGCTTCATGGGCTTTTCCGCCGGCGGCCATGTCGCCTGCTCCATCGCCACCCGCTTTGCGGCACGCGTCTATGCGCCGGTGGATGCCGCCGATTCCGTGGACGCGCGTCCCAGCTTTTCCGTGCCGATGTATCCCGTCGTCACCATGGGGGAGGGACGCCATGCCGGCTCGCGCGACAAGCTCCTGGGCGAAAATCCCAACCCCGAACTGATCGATGCTTATTCCTGCGAGAAGCATATCCCGGCCGATGCGCCGCCCACCTGGATCTGCCTGGCCGCCGACGACAATGTGGTCCCCCCGATGCCCAATGGCGTGGCCTATTTCACCGCCCTGCGCGCCGCGGGGATCGCCGCCGAGATCCATGTCTTTGAGGCCGGCGGCCATGGCTATGGTTTGATAATTGTCGCGCGATGTTTGATCGCGCTTATGCAGCCTCGCGCTGGCGCACGAAGTCGAGCGCCTCGCGCAGCACGCCGATGCCGGCATCATGGCGCGGGGCGTTTTCGCTGAGGTGGCGTCGGAACAGTCGCGCGCCGGGCCTTCCATTGTAAAGCCCCAGCATGGGCTTGATCAGCGTGTGCAGCCGCGCGCCTTGCGCCAGTTGGCGCGCGACATGCTCGGTGTAGGTCTCGATTGCCGCATCCAGGTCGGTGGGCGCGCCGCCGAAAAACCGCGCGTCCACCTCGGCCAGCAAAATCGGATTTTGGTAGGCAGCGCGGCCCAGCATCACCCCATCGACATGGCGCAAATGATCTTCCGCCTGTTCCAGGGTCTCGATGCCGCCATTGACCAGGATGGTGAGGTGCGGGCGCTCGCGCTTGACCCGGTAAACCAGCTCATAATCCAGCGGCGGCACGTCGCGGTTTTCCTTGGGCGACAGGCCTTCCAGCCAGGCCTTGCGGGCATGCACGGCAAACACGCTGACACCCGCTCCTGCGCAAGTATCGATCAGCGCGCGCAAGGCTGCTTTCGGGTCCTGCTCGTCCACACCGATGCGGCACTTGACGGTGACGGGCAGGCTCACGGCGGCGCGCATCGCCGCCACGCATTCGGCCACCAGCCCGGGCTCGCGCATCAGGCAGGCGCCGAAGCGCCCCGATTGCACCCGGTCCGATGGGCAGCCGACATTCAGATTCACTTCGTCATAGCCAAAATCGGCGGCGATCCCGCACGCCTGTGCCAGCTTGGCCGGATCGGACCCGCCCAGTTGCAGCGCCAGGGGATGCTCGAACGCCTCGAACCCCAGCAGCCGTACCCGATCGCCATGCAGCACCGCATCCGCCGTCACCATCTCGGTATAGAGCAGCGCATTCCTGGTCAGGCAGCGATGCAGTACCCGGCAAGGACTGTCGGTCCAGTCCATCATCGGGGCCACGCTGAACTTGCGGCTTAAGCTGTTCATGGGATTGAGTTAATTGGACGGCCCAGGATTCTCAATGGAAATATGGGCGCCCTGCCTAACACGTTGTGCCCGCTATCCAATTTTGCGCTGGCGGCGGGACTGTTGCATCATCCGGCAAAAGAAATCGGGCGCCAAGCGCCGAGGGGAGAGATCATGGCTTCTGTAACGCGGCGCGCGATGCTGTCTTCGACAGCGGTGGCGCTGGTGATGACCGGGCTGCCGGCCGGGGCCCAAACGCCCCCTGACACCGAATGGCGCAACTATGCCGCGGACCTGGCCAACACCCGCTATGCGCCGCTGGACCAGATCAACGCGACCAATTTCGACAAGCTGGAAGTCGCCTGGCGTTTTCCCTCCGCCATCCTGGGATCGCGGCCGGAATATACCTGGGAAGCGACGCCGCTGCTGATCAAGGGCAAGCTCTACTCCACCGGCGGCGCGCGTCGCGACGTGGTGTGCCTGGATGCCGCCAATGGCGAGCTTTTGTGGATGTTCCGCAAGGATGAAGGCCTGCGCGCCCGCAATGCGCCGCGGCAATATTCCGGCCGCGGCCTGGCTTATTGGACTGACGGCCAGGAAGAACGCATCCTTTATGTCACGCCGGGTTACCAGCTGGTGGCGCTGAATGCCAAGACCGGCCTTCCGGTGGCGGGCTTCGGCGACAATGGCGTGGTGGATCTCAAGCTCAATGACGATCAGGTGATCGATCCCAATGGCGGCGAGATCGGCCTGCATGCCACCCCGACCGTGGCGCGCAATGTGGTGATCGTGGGTGCGGCCCATGCTAGCGGCAGCGTGCCGGGCAACAAGCCGCGCAGCAAAGGCTATGTCCGCGGCTTTGACGTGAAGACGGGCAAGCGGCTGTGGATTTTCCACACCATCCCGCTGAGGGGCGAGTTCGGTTATGACAGTTGGCTGCGGCCCGGCGAAGCGGAGAAAGCCACCAACACCGGCGACTGGGGCCAGATCTCGGCGGATGAGGAATTGGGTTTGGCCTATCTGGGGATCGAGATTCCCTCGGCCGACGAATCCGGCATCCGGCGCCAGGGCAACAGCCTGTTCAGCAACTGCCTGGTGGCGGTCGAGCTGGAGACCGGCAAGCGCCGCTGGCATTACCAGCTTGTCCATCACGACATCTGGGACCGCGACATACCCTGCGCCGCGATCCTGTGCGACATTCCGCATAACGGGAAAATGGTGAAGGCGCTGGCCCAGCCCAGCAAGCAATGCTTCCTCTATGTGCTGAACCGCGAGACTGGCCAGCCGATCTGGCCTTTTGTGGAAAGAAAAGTGCCCAGGGGCGATGTGCCGGGCGAATGGTATTCGCCGACCCAACCGATCCCCACCAAGCCGCCGCCTTATGACGTGCAGAGCGTGGATGCCTCCACCGTTATCGATTTCACGCCCGAGCTGCATGCCAAGGCGCTGAGGCTCTTGGCGCACTACAAGACCGGGCCGGTCTATACCCCGCCTTCCTTGTCCAAGGCCGATGGCACCTGGGGCACCCTGACGTCGCTCGCCACCCAGGGCGGCACCAACTGGCCCGGCGGCTGCTATGATCCGGAAACCCACACCGTCTATACTTTTTCGGAAACCACGGTGGCGGTGGACGGGCTGGTGCCCGGCAATCCCAGCTTCACCGATGCCGATTATATCCGCGGCACGGCCGGCGCCGCGCCCACAAGGGCGGCGGTGATTCAGGGCGGCGATGAATATCTCGCCCCGCCCACCGCGGTGGCCAATGCGGCGCAGAGCGCGAACCCAGGCGGGACGCAGGAATTCCGCCCCGGTGTTGTCACCATTGACGGCTTGCCGCTGATGAAGCCGCCTTACGGCCGCATCACCGCCACCGATCTCACCCGCGGCGAGATCGCCTGGCAGATCGCCCATGGCGACACGCCGGACAATATCCGCAATCATCCGGCGCTGAAGGGCCTCAAGATTCCGCGCACCGGGCGGCCGGGCCTGATCGGTCCCACCGTCACCAAGTCGCTGGTGATCTGCGGCGAGTCCGGTTTTGCCACCACGGCGAACGGCAAGCGCGGCGCCATGCTGCGGGCCTATGACAAGAAAACCGGCGAGGATCGCGGCGCGGTCTATATGCCGGCGCCGCAGACCGGATGTCCGATGACCTTCATGCTGGGCGGGCGCCAGCATATCGTGCTGACTATTGGCGGCCCCGGCTTCCCGGCCGAGATGATCGCTTTCCGGTTGCCGGCCTAGTAGCCCAGCTTGAGCATGGTTCCGGACTGGCCGTTCACCGTGCCCTTGTCCAGCCATTCCAGCGAGGCTTTGAACAGGATCAGGTGGTTCTTCTCCCACATGGCATTGTGGGAGGAACAGCCCAGGTCGATAAAGACTTTCTGCGGACTGCCGAGATCGGCATAGAAATCGCGCACCCGTTCGGGATTGACCTGTTTGTCATTGATGCCGCTGACCATCAGGGTGGGCGTGGTCATGGCTTTCACCTTTTCCTGGGTCCAGCCCCAGCTGGATGAGGCGATCGACGCGCGCCGTATCGCCGGGGTCCGGCTGGCGCCGACCGGATCGGACTTCAGCATCTCCGACCAGACCGAGGCGGCGGCGGCCGGATCGACCTGGCCGGGGCAGGACGCCTGGCGCTCCCAGTTGGCGGTGAACTCGTCATGGCTCTGGGTGCTGTAGGTGGGTCCCGGCACGGGCAGCACGGCCGGCGCTTCCGCCTTGACGGTGCGACCATAAGCCGGCGCCAGCAGGATCAGCTTGTTCACCTGATCCGGATGATTGGCGGTCCAGCCCCCGGCGCGGGGACCACCTTGCGACCAGGCGATCAGGTTGATCTTGTCCACATGGCGCAGCTTCCTGATGTAGGCCACGGCGGCGGAAATGTCGTTCCAGTCGGATTCGATATTGGTCAGTGCGCCGGGATAGCTGGTCAGGCAATTGGTGCCCAGGCCAGTCTGCTGCGGCGCCGGCTTGCAGGCTTCCGCCATCGGCGCGGGGCGGGCCGAGCGGCCATAGCCGGTCATGTCCACGCTGAACACGTCATAGCCGGCGGCGGCGAGATATCCCATCCAGCTATAATCCTGGTAGGGCACGTCGAAGCTGACTTCGGCGGGGGTACCGGCGCCGTGCACAAACAGCACCACCTTATCGCCGGCGCCCTTCTTCAGCACCGTCGGCAGGGCGCGCTCGCGGACATAGAGGCTGGATTTCTTGCCAGCGATCAACGGCACGGTGGAGATCACGGTGACGGTGTGATCGCGGGTGCGGGTTTCCTGGGCCGGCGTCGCGGCCCCGAGCGCCAGCAGCAGCGGCAACGCCATCCACAAACGAGTCATGCTCCCCTCCTTTTGATTTTTGGGGAGTATGACATAGCGCGTACCGCCAGTCCTCCCCCGCGCGCGTCAGCGCGCTTAGATAGGGGAGGTGGCTGTAGCTCGCCCTCGGGCGAGCGAAGGCCGGAGGGGTCACTTGTGGCGTTGCAGCCTGGTGTTCACCAGCTCGAAAAACACCGGCACGAAGAAAATCGCCAGCACGGTGGCGGTGAGCATGCCGCCCACCACGCCGGTGCCGATGGCATTCTGGGAGCCCGCCCCCGCCCCGTGCGCCAGTGCCAGCGGCATGACGCCGGCGATGAAGGCGATCGAGGTCATCAGGATGGGACGCAGGCGCAGCCTGGCCGCTTCCATGGCGGCATCAAAGGCGGTGGCGCCTTTTTTCTCCGCATCCACCGCGAACTCCACGATCAGGATGGCGTTCTTGGCCGACAGGCCGATGGTGGTGAGCAATCCGACCTGGAAATAGATGTCGTTGAACAGGCCGCGCAGCGAGGTCAGCGCCAGCGCACCCACCACGCCCAGCGGAATCACCAGCATCACTGACAGCGGGATTGCCCAGCTTTCATAAAGCGCCGCCAGGCACAGATAGATCACCAGGATGGACAGGGCATAAAGGGCAGGGGCCTGGGATCCGCTGGCCTCTTCCTGATAGGAAAGGCCAGTGGGCTCGATCCCCACTTCCTTGGGAAGCTGCTGCGCCAGTTTGCGCATCTCGTTCAGCGCCGTGCCGGTGGAAATGCCGGTCGCGCCCTGGCCCTGCAGCTCGATGGCGGGAAGTCCATTGTAGCGGGTGAGCGAGGCCGGGCCGATGGTCCAGCGCGAGGTGGCGAAGGAGGAGAAAGGCGCCATGGTGCCGCCGGCGCTACGCACATACCAGCGGTCCAGGTCCTGGGGCGTCATGCGATAGGGCGCGTCGCCCTGCATATAGACGCGCTTGACGCGGCCGCGGTCGATGAAATCATTGATGAAGGTCGAACCCCAGGCGGCGCTGAGGGTGGAGTTGATGTCGGCCAGCGACACGCCCAGGGCGCTGGCCTTGGACTGGTCGATATCGACATGCAATTGCGGGGTGTCGTCCAGGCTGTTGGGGCGCACCTGGCTGAGCAGCGGATCGCGCGCCGCCAGACCCAACAGCTGGTTGCGGGCCGCCACCAGCCCGGCATGGCCGATATTGCCCTTGTCTTCCAGTTCCAGGTCAAAGCCGATGGCATTGCCCAGCTCCTGCACCGAAGGCGGCACGATGGGAAATACCTGCGCGTCCTTGAACGCGGCGAAGGTCCCAAAGGCGCGCCCGGCGATGGAGACCGAGGTGTTCTTGTCGCCCTTGCGCTCGCTCCAGTCCTTCAGATGGGTGAAGGCCATGCCGGTATTCTGGCCGGAGCCCGCAAAGGAGAAGCCCGCCACGGCAAAGACGAAGTCGACATTGTTCTTCTCCTTGTCCAGATAATAGTCGGCCACGTTCTTGGCCACCTTCAGGGTTTCGGGCTGGGTGGTGCCGGCGGGCAAGGTGACCAGGTTGAAGATGAAGCCCTGGTCCTCGTCGGGCAGAAAGCCGGTGGGCAGGCGGATGAACAGGACCGCCAACAGGGCGACAATGCCGCCATAGGCAATCATGGTGCCCCAGGGACGATGGAGGAACCATTCGGCGCGGTCATGATACCAGTTGCGGAAATGATCGAAGTTGCGGTTGAACCAGGTGAAGAAGAAACCTTGCTTGGCATGGCCTTTCTCGCCTTCCACAGGCTTGAGCAGGGTCGCGCACAGCGAGGGTGACAAGACCAAAGCCACCAGGATCGACAGCGACATGGCCGAGACGATGGTGATGGAGAACTGGCGGTAAATCACGCCGGTGGAGCCGCCGAAGAAGGCCATGGGAAGGAATACCGCCGTCAGCACCAGTCCGATGCCGATCAGGGCGCCGGTGATTTCCTGCATGCTCTTGAGGGTGGCGTCGCGCGGCGGCAGCCGCTCCTCATGCATGATGCGCTCGACATTCTCCACCACCACAATGGCGTCATCCACCAACAGGCCGATCACCAGCACCAGCGCGAACAGGGTCAGGGTGTTGATCGAATAGTGAAACATGGCCAGCACGCC
>JAEKMB010000310.1 GCA_019508105.1 Alphaproteobacteria bacterium | reverse complement strand
CGTCGCGGCCAGGCTGCTGGCGCGCATTCCCTGGTTCACCCTGACCCTCAGCGCCATTCTAGTGGCGCGATTCTTCAGTGAATTGCGGGCCGCCACCGACCGGATGGGCCTTTATTCTCCAGGCCATTTCACGCTTCTGGCGATGGGGGCATCCGACCGCATCCAGGTGCTGGGACAGGGGGAATGGTGGCGCCTGTTCACCGCAACCACCTTGCACGGCTCGCCGGTCCATCTGATCGGCAACCTCGTCACCTTGCTCACGGTGGGCTTCCTGCTGGAGCCGATGATCGGCATCGGCTGGTTCGCGGCACTGTATTTCACCGGCGGCTTTGCCGGCGCAGCCTTGTCCACCATGCTCAATGCGCCCGACGCCCTGTCGGTGGGCGCTTCCGGCGCGATCATGGCCACCCTGGCGGCGTTGTTCACCCTCAGCTTCCATGCCGGTGCGCCGCGTCCCACCCTGATGCGTCGGGTCGCCGGGAGCTCGCTGTTTCCGGCCCTGATGCCGGCGGTGGCCCATGGCGGGGCCGTGACGGATGTCAACGCCCATCTGGGCGGCTGCCTGTCGGGCGCCATGCTGGCCTTCATTCTTCTGATCGCCTGGAACGATGAAGAGGAACAACTGCCCGGCCGCTCCATCGCCGCCACCATCGCCGGCTGCTGGGTCGCCTTGATGGCCACGGCGTTTGCCGTCTCAGGCCACAGCTATGCGCAATATGCCAGGGACGGCATGGATTACATCCCGCCGGAACAGATGCCCCATGACGTGGAAGCGATGAAATCCGACAGTCTTTCGCTGGTGGACAATTACCCCAGGGACCCGCGCGCCCATATGTTCCGGGGACTGTACCTGCTGGAGCAAAGCCGCGTGGCCGACGCCGAGCCTTACTTCCGCGATGCGGCGCGGCTCGGTGCAGCCAGCCCGGTGATGACCCGCGAATTCCAGGACTGGAATCTGGCGCTGCTGGCGCTGAGCCTGCGGGCGCAGCATCGGCAGGAGGAATCCCGCAACATCGTTGCACCGCTTTGCGCCAATCCGGCAGCGCTGGACCTGCGCACCCAGCAGACCCTGGATATCACCAAACTTTGTAACTAAAGCCCGCGCGGGCGTCCGCCATTGCCCGGATTCTGGTCGGGAATGGGACCGCTGGGCACCGTGCCGGGCAGGGTGCCGTCGCCATGGCCGGTGCTGCGGCAGGCGCGGATGCCGCGGTCCCAGCCCACATGATAGGCGCGGTTGTGTTCATACTGCTGGTCGTCGCGCACGATGGTATCGTCATGGCGCTTGTTGGCATCCGGCCCCCAGGCGCTGTTGCAGCCGTCCTGATAGCCGACGCGGTAATCCGGCGACTTGCGCAGGGTTTTGATTTCCTTGTTTTCGAACAGGCTGCAGGCCGCCAGCGGCAACAAGAGCAAGATCAGGATCGGTCGCATGTTTACCTTCGGTTAACCATGCCCTTTTACCCCGTTTAAAAGGAAAAGGTGCAGATTCTTGCTCTTTAAGGGCGGTCTCATGGAACGGACGGATTTCTCGCGGCATCGCGTGCTGCTGGTCGGGCCCAAAAGCCACGCCCTGCACCTGCTGCGTTCTGTGATGACCATTGCCGAGGTCGGCAAGGTGGTCCATGTCGAGGAAGCAAGCCGCGCCCTGGAACTGCTGCGGATGGAACATTTCCACGCAGTGTTCTACGACGGCAAGGTAAACCGCGCCGGCGAGCGGCCCTTTGTGGTGGCGGCGCGGCGCAACGAGGCCATGCTCAACCCCACGCTGCCCATCTTCGTGTTCCAGGAGCGCGCCCGGCGCCGCGACGTGGAAAAGGCGCGTGATTTCGGTGTCACCGATGTGCTGACCATTCCGATCAGCCCCAGGACGTTGGTGACCAAGTTGCAGATCGCCACCCATCGGCCCCGTCCCTTCGTGGTCGCCACTGAGTTTTTCGGTCCTGACCGCCGCGTCCCGGCCCGTCCGGCCTATCGCGGCTCGGACCGCCGCAAGCGGCTCGCCAAGAAGGCCAAGATGGATTTCACCCTGATCTGACGGGCTTTAAAACGCCACCAAGACCCGGCGAAATCCGGCACCGAAAGAATGCCGAGGCCGCCGGCACACGCTGAACCACAATCCGTACCGATCCGCGAGAGACCGCTAGCGGCGGACTGGATCATGGTTGGAGGTCAGCGATGTGCCGGCGTCCGGGCGCCCCCGGGCCAAGATCGGTCTCATGCGGCGTCAACAACGACACAAGACCGATCCAGAATACAGCCCGGAAAATCATGGCATGCCCTTCGGTGTTTCCACGCGATGAGCATGGCCCGCCGCCCATTGTCGGGCGCTTGGTGGTTTCTCTAAATTTGAAACCAGTCGGCTGTTCTTCATGACAGGAAGAACGCAAGCCTGACGCGACCGGTCCGCTTTGATTCAAATAGGCTTAAGATTTTCCGGAGATTTTAAGTATTGCCCGCAGGCGAACATCTTCCTCACCAAGGATACTGGGGGAAGAAAGCCGGCAATGTTTTGGGGCGTTTAGGACGCGGCCGAAAGCGGCGCGGGGTGAAGCGTCACGCTGGCGCGAAATCCTTCGCCCAGCCGGCTGTCCAGTTCCAGTCGCCCGCCATGCAGTTCGGCAAAGGCCTTGATCAGGGTCAGGCCCAGGCCGGCGCCCTTGGAATGGCCGGTGCCTTCGCCCTGGCCGGCATGCTCGAACGGCTCCTGGATGCGGGCCAGGTCTTCGGCCGCCACGCCCTCGCCATTGTCCTCGACCGTGATGCGGACGCCCGCTTGGGTGGCCTGGGCCGACAAGGTGATGCGGTTGCCGGTGGTGAAGGTGACGGCATTCTCCAAAAGAGCGTGGATCATGGCGGTGAAGACCGCTTCGTCCGCATGGGCCATCAATCCCACCGGGCAGCGACCGGCCTCGATCTCGATGCCACGCGTGGCGGCCCGTTGCAGGAAGATTTCGCGCATCATCCATAGCACCCCGCCTGCATCCATCGGCGCCAGGCGCAGGTCATAACGGCCTGCCGAGATCTTGGTCAGGTCCATGATCTGGTTGATCATCTTGAGCAGGTTGTTGCCGCCCTGATGCACCAGTCCGGCATATTCGCGAATCTGGGCCGGCGCCAGGTTATCCGCCAGGGTGGCCATCAGGTCCGAGAATCCCAGAATGGCGTTCAGCGGCGTCTTCAGTTCATGGCTCATGGTGCGCAGCAGGGTGGTCTTGGCGCTGTCCACGCTGGCGCTGGCTTGGTCCAGCCGGCGGGCAAGATCGGCGAGATAGGATTGCTGCTGCTCGGCCTGGGCATTGGCGTTGGCCAGGGCATGTTCCTGTTCGGCCAGCGCGGTTTCGGCGCGCACCTTGTCGGTGACATCGGTGAAGATCAACACCCGCCCGCCATTGGGACTGGCGCGGTCGCGTGCCAGATAGGCTTCGCCCGTATTGGCGCGGATGGTCACGGCGCCGGCGGCCTCGCGGTGGCTTTTCAGGCGGCGCTCCAGCCATTGCTGCGGCGTCTCGTCCAGCACGATGCGGCCGGAATTGGCGCCTTGGGCGGCGATTTCCCGGAAGGTCTTGCCGATCAGTTCGTCCAGCGTCTGGACGCCGCACAAATGGGCGTAAAGCTCATTGGCCAGGATCAGCTTGTCGTTCGCATCAAAGAAGGCGAAGGCTTCCGCCGAGAGCGAGATCGCCTCGCGCAGCCGCGCCAGTTGGGCGCGGGCGGCCGTCACGTCGGTCCATAGCAGCACGGTGCGGTCGCTGGAATCCCGGCGGGCCTTGATCTCCACCACCCGGTGATCGGCCAGCGCCACATCGAGGGGCACAAATTCGTTCTTGCGCAACTGGCGCAGCCGCAGGGCGATGAAAGGCTTGATGCCGCCGGCCAGAGCTGACACTGCGATTTCGCCGCCTTCAATCTCCAGCGCAATCAACTCTTCGTAGGTCCGTCCCAGCAGAGTCTGGTGCGGCGGAAAGGAACGGAACAGGTAATTGAGATGGGCATTGGCATAGACCAGCCGGCCGGCGCCGTCGAAGATGGTGATGGCAGAGCGCAGGCAGTCCAGCGCGTCCAGCAAAGCTGCCGCGTCCTGCCTGTCCTGTACGCGTGCCAATTGTGCCTGATGGGCCAAGCTGCTTAATGCCGGTGATGGATTACAGGCTCGATAATGCCCGGTTTGCCTTGCAGATTGGTTAGGAGGGGTTCTTCCGGTTGCGGCCGGGGCTGCCGTTCCCGCTGGCCCCCGAATCGCGCCATTCTTGCGGTGAAATGAATCACGGCGCCCGCCAATCCTTGTGGAAAACTGAACAGCGGACGGCGCGCTTCAGCTTTCGTTAAGTCTATGGGTCCGAGACTGCCCGCGCGAGGCGGCAAAATTTAATGGCGATTAACACGTCCAGCATTTCAGACCCCAAAGCGCAGCGCCGGCTGTTCGTGCTGCTGCAGGCCGCCAAGGCCGGCGTGGGTGTGGCCCTGGGACTGGCGTTTTTCAGCATGGCGGGGCGGCCTGACCTGGCGGAGACCATTGCCCTTGCCGGATTGGCGGCGCCCGCTACGCTGGCGGTTCTGGGGCTGACCTCCCTGCCGCTGGCCCAGCTGGAACAGATCGGGTTGGCCGGTTTTGCGGCGCTGATCGGATATCTGGCGCTGCTGACCGGCGGCGTGGCATCGCCGCTGGTGGTGTGGTTCGCGCTGGTGCCTGCGGAAGCAGCGCTGTCGGGCGGCCGCCCCGCAGTGGTGCGCGCCGGCCTGGCAGCGGGCGCGGCGCTCTTGATCGTGGCTGCCGTGCAGGCGATGGACCTTTTGCCCGTCTCGCGGCTGCTCTATCCGGGCGCGCTGCCCTTGGGGGAAATCTATGTCTGTTCGGTGCTGGCGGTGCTGGTGCAGGCAGTGCTGATTGCCGCTGCCGCCCAGGACCGCCAACGCGCCGCCGATGCCGCCGCGGCCGAAGGCGCCGCCATGTATCGTTTCCTGGCCGACAATGCGATGGACCTGATCACCCGCCATTCGCCCGACGGGCGCATCCGCTTTGCCAGCCCCGCCACCAACGCCCTGTTGGGCCGGCTGCCGGATGAGATCCTGGGGCTGGCGATGCCCACCATCGTGCATCCCGATGATCTGGACGCGGTGCAGGCGGCGCTGATGGAATCCAGCTATCACGGCCGCGCCGGCAGCGCCGAAGTGCGGCTGCGGCACAAGGAGGGTCATTTCGTCTGGGCGGAAATACGCTGCCGTCCGGCGCGCGAAAGCGCCGGCGGCCCCGCCGACATCGTGGCGGTGACGCGCGACATCTCCCAGCGCAAGGCGCAGGAAAGCGCGCTGGTGGAAGCGCGCGATGCGGCGCTGGCGGCCAATCGCGCCAAGTCGCATTTCCTGGCCAATATGAGCCATGAACTGCGCACGCCGCTGAACGCCATCATCGGCTTTTCCGAAGTGATGACGCGCGAGATGTTCGGTCCGGTGGGACCGCGCTACCAGGAATATTCCCGCCTGATCCATGAATCGGGCGCGCATCTGTTGGAACTGATCAACTCGGTGCTGGACATGTCCAAGATCGAGGCCGGCAAGTTCGAGCTGGCGGAGGAATTGTTCGATCTGGGCGATGTGGCGGAAAGCGCGGTGCGCTTCCTGAAAATCCCGGCGGAGCGTGCCGGGGTGGCGCTGAAGCTGGACATCGCTGCCAGCGCGCGGCTGGTGTTCGCCGATCGCCGCGCCGTCAAGCAGGTCCTGGTGAACCTGCTCTCCAACGGCGTGAAATATACCCCGCGCGGCGGCATGGTGACGGTGACGGCGCGCCCCGAAAAAGGCATCGAGATCACGGTGCGCGATACCGGCACCGGCATTTCCAAGGCCGACCTGGAACGGCTGGGCCAGCCTTTCGAGCAGGTCGAGAGCGCCCAGACCCGCGGCAAGGAAGGTACCGGTCTGGGCCTGGCGCTGGTCAAGGCGCTGGCGGCGATGCATGGCGGCGAGGCGCTGCTGGCGTCGGCGCTGGGTCAAGGCACCACCGTGACGGTGCGGCTGCCCTATGCGGCGGTGAATGCCAAGGGCGAGCGGCTGACCACCGGCAAGGTTCTCCCCTTCCGCGCTGCCTGATACAAAGTCTGATGGAACCGCCGCCCCGTCTCAAAGCCGGAATCTTCGTGCGCGCCCTGACGCGCCGCGCCGAGGTGGCGGGCGCATCGGCCTTTGTGGTGCGGATGGGTTCGGAAGAAGCCGGGGCGGTGATCTTGCGCGTCAACCGGTTGGACGGCCATGTCCAGGTGCTGAACCAGACGCGCGACGGCAAGGGACGCCTGGTGTGGGCGCAGGCCTTGGGCGGCTGGACCGACGAGAAGCGCGCCCGCGAATGGTGCGACAAACAGGTGAAGTTCGATCCCGATGTCTGGATCGTGGAAGTCGAGGACCGGCAGGGCCGGGCTTTTGTGGACGAGCCAATCGTGTAAGTTGGGTCCGGAAGCGTTCGCGGCGGCCAACAGCGCATATGACCCAGC